>DAOMZK010000138.1:0-6509 GCA_035438035.1 Cyclobacteriaceae bacterium
GATGAAGTGAAATAGGTGATCGGCAAAGTGGGTTCATCCGAAATACCGATTGACCCGATGTCAATAGAAGCATCCGATCTCATAGTTGTTTTGAAAGACAAAAGTGAATGGAAGAAGGCAACCAACCGCGTGGATCTGGCTGAACATATGGCCAGGGAGCTTTCAGTTCTTCCCGGTGTCAATTTCGGTTTTCAGCAACCCATTCAAATGCGATTCAATGAGTTGATGACCGGTGCGCGGCAGGATGTAGTAATAAAGGTGTATGGCGAAAATCTCGATCGCCTTACAGAATATGCAAACAAAATCGGGCAGCTCGTGACTCAAGTGGAGGGGGCCAAAGATCTTTATGTAGAAAAAACCCTGGGGCTTCCTCAAATTGTTGTGGCTATAAAACGTGATCGATTGGCGCAGTTTGGCCTTGATGTGCAAACGGTAAACAATGCAATCAATATGGCATTCGCAGGACAGTCGGCTGGAATGGTCTATGAAAATGAACGGCGCTTTGACCTGGTGGTCCGTTTGGAAAAAAATGACCGGCACGATATCACCGACCTTGAACGCTTGTTCATCACTACCAAAACAGGAAATCAGGTTCCGTTATCCCAGGTTGCAGACATCAGTCTAAAGGTTGGTCCCAACCAAATTCAGCGTGATGATGCCAAGCGAAGAATCATCATCGGATTCAACGTGCGCGGTCGCGATGTAGAGAGCATCGTGAGTGAACTCAAACAAAAAGTTGATGAAAGAATAAAATTTGAGCCCGGCTATTATCTCACCTATGGGGGCGCATTCAAAAATCTGGAAGAAGCAAAAGCAAGGCTGCTGGTGGCTGTCCCTGCTGCGCTGCTTTTAATTTTTATCTTTCTCTATTTCACTTTTCATTCCGTCAGGCAGGGTGTGATGATCTATTCATCCATTCCGCTGGCTGCTATCGGAGGCATTTTTGCGCTGTGGCTGCGCGATATGCCTTTCAGCGTTTCAGCCGGTGTGGGATTTATCGCACTCTTCGGCGTCGCGGTATTGAATGGAATTGTGCTCGTTGCGGAGTTCAATCACCTCCGTTCTGAAGGCGAAACCAATCTTAAAACCATCCTGTTGAAGGGAACTGCCACCCGACTTCGCCCTGTCATCATCACGGCTTCTGTTGCCTCGCTCGGCTTCATGCCCATGGCGCTTTCCATGGGTGATGGCGCCGAAGTTCAACGGCCATTGGCAACCGTGGTCATCGGGGGGCTGCTTACTTCTACCATGCTCACAATGGTTGTACTCCCCTGTATATTTTATCTCGTAGAAACCTTTCATCTCAAAAAAATGAAAACACCTTCACTGATTATCCTGATGGTCTGTGCAACTCTCTTTGCATTGCCGGCCAACAGTCAGCAAAAAACAGTTACAATGGACGAGGCCATCCTGGCCGCGGTCAGTAACAATAACGGACTGAAGTCCGCCACCCTCGACGTTGAAGTGCAAAAGCACCTGAAGGGAACTACTACTGAAATCCCGAAGACGAGTCTTATGCTTCTGACGGGACAATACAACAGTTTTAACCAGGATAATAACATTACCCTGCAACAAAGCATTCCTTTTCCAACTTTTTTTATCAGCCAGTCAAAGCTATTGGAGAAAAAAATTCAGAGCAGTGAATTCAGGCGGGCATCTTCCGAGAATGAACTCATATTCCAGGTAAAACAAGTATACCTCACGCTGCAGTATCTCTTCTCACGGCATTTTCTACTTGAAAGACAAGACAGCATTTATGCTGATATGATGAAAATCGCCACGCTTCAATTGAAAACCGGAGAAGGAACATTGTTGCAGAAAACTTCCGCTGAAGCCCGCTACAATGAAGTTCAGAATTTGAAAAGACAGAATGAAGCCGATCAGAAAGTCTTTATCAATCAACTGCAGATCCTGCTGAACAGTCAGGAAGAAATTCTTCCAGCAGACACACGGTTAACCCGTTTTTCCACAATGCTGACAAATGATACTGCTATGGTGAGTAAAAATCCATTGCTGGCTTACCAGCGATCACTTACGGATGTCGCTCTCCAGGAGAAAAAAGTTGAATTTAACCGGGCACTTCCGGATCTGACTTTCGGTTATTTCAATCAAACTTTGATTGGGTATCAAAGGGCATACAACAGTACCGACCAATATTATGATTCTCAAAATCGTTTCAGCGGATTCATGGCTGGTATTTCTATACCGCTTTGGTTCCTTCCCCATCAGGCCCGTCTGAAATCTGCATCCGTGCGAGCGGAGTCGATACGGCAGGGCACGGAATATTTTGAAAAACAATTGCTGGGTCAATGGGAAAAAGCCGTACAGGAGTTTTCCAAAAACAATAACAGTCTCGACTACTATACCCGATCTGCTTTGCCCAATGCGAAGTTGATCCTCGCGCAGACACAAATTGCATATAAAACCGGGGAAATCAGTCAGGCAGAATACCGGCTCAATTTGCAACAAGCGCTTTCCATTGAAGAGGGGTATCTCCTGTCACTATTTCAATTCAATCAAAGTATCATCACACTCGAATTCCTATCGGGTCAGACTTCCAAAAATCAATGATCATGAAAAATAATAAACGAATACAGTCTCTCAGCATTACTTCCATGCTCGCTCTGATCATCTTCTTTGCCTGTTCCAAAAAAGAAGGCACCGATACGCCAACGGTTCAACCGCCACCATCCACGCCAGACAATATAGTATCTTTCACTGATGAGCAATACAAAACGGTGGGTATTGAACTGGGCAAAATAACTGAACGACAACTCAGCGGAACCATCAACGTGACCGGCATGCTGGATGTGCCACCACAAAATGTGGTGAATATCACTGCACCTTTCGGTGGGTTTCTCCGGTCAACTCCCCTGCTGCAGGGCATGCACGTGGTGAAGGGTCAGTCCATCGCCGTCATAGAAAATCCTGAATACATTCAACTGCAGCAAGATTTTCTGGACACAAAAAGCCAGGTTAAGTTTCTCGAAGCAGAAAATCTTCGACAGGAAGAGCTCGCCAAAGAAAACGTGAATTCTCAAAAGACACTTCAAAAATCCCGGGCGGACCTGGAAAGTATGAAAGCGAAAAACATTGGCCTCCTGGCCAAGCTAAAAATGCTCAACATCGATGCGGATAAGCTGGGACCAGGGGCCATCCGTTCAACTATAGAACTTCATTCTCCCATTAATGGCTATGTTACTCAGATCAACAGTACCATCGGCGGATTTGTCAATCCAACAGACGTAATGTTCAGAATTGTAGATACCGAGCACCTACATGCTGAGATTACAGCTTTTGAGCGTGATATTCCCAATATCAGGATCGGACAAAAAATCCGTTTTACGCTTGCCAACGAAAGCAAAGAGCGTACTGCCAAGGTTTTTCTGATCGGAAAAGAAATCAGTGCTGACCGAACAGTCAGGATTCATGGCCATCTTGATCAGGAGGATTTGAATCTGATTCCTGGTATGTACCTGAAAGCTCAAATTGAAACGAGCGATCGGGCATTACCTTCTCTTCCTGAAGCAGCTGTAGTGAACTTTGAAGACAAAAATTATGTCTTTGTAAAAATCTCCGGCGAAGAAAATCAATTTAAGATGATAGAAGTAAATACAGGAACGCGCGACGGCGGCTTTATTGAAGTTGCATTACCTGAAAATTTTGACCTTGGAAATGAAATCGTAATAAGGGGGGCATATAATCTCCTTTCGAAAATGAAGAATAATTCCATTGAAGAATAACTCCGACTACCTTTGATTCAATGATCTCCCTTCTCGCCGGCAGTCTTGTACTGAGTATTCTTCACGCTGTAATCCCAAACCACTGGCTGCCGGTACTGGCTGTGGGGAAAAGGGAAAATTGGGATTTGAGTCAAACGACACGCGTCACATTCATTCTTGGACTTTCTCATGCGGCAAGTACAGTACTGATTGGATTTCTCCTCGCCTATGTCGGGGCCGAACTTTCTAAATTCATAAGGGATTTTTCGGCTGTAATTGCCCCTGTCCTATTGATCATGCTGGGGGCATTTTACATTTATCAGCATGTGCGACATCATCATTTTCATCTTCATGGACACCCCGAGCAGGTGCCACAATCCAGGCTTGTATGGTCATTGGCCACTGCCATGTTTCTCTCACCCTGCTTTGAAATTGAAGCTTACTTTCTTGCCGCCGGGGCAGAAGGATTTCAGTTTGTCATCTTGCTGGCCGGGATCTACGTGTTGATCACCGTGAGTGGAATGGTAATATGGGTAAGACTTGCCTTTCGTGGAATGCAAAAAATGAACTGGCATGCACTAGAACATAATGCAGGCGTGATTACCGGAATAACATTGATAGTTTCAGGAGTCATTTCTTTTCTTATTCGTTAGGAATCGTCTTTGTTGTCGATGATGGTTGTTCAGCGCAATGCAGCAACGAACAACCATCAACCAACAACGAATTTATCTCCCAAAAGGAATAATCAGCTTAACCGCAAAATTTCTTCCCGCATTGAATACGCCTTGTACTCCGGTTGCAGGATTCACCGGCGCATATTTTAATCTGCTCAGATGACTTTGATACGCTACATCAAAAATGTTGGAAGCTGTCAGAATCAGTTTCACAACTGTCTTGTTTTTAGAATTAGTGAATTCACAACCTGCACCCGCATTCATCAATAAATATCCAGGTGTCACTGTCTCCGTTCCAAATGCACCAAAAATATTATGCTGTGGAAAAAAATAGCTCGCGTCAAGCTTGATGTATGCATTATTTATTCTGCCCACCGCTTTCTCAGATTGAACACGAATTTCAGATTGAAACTTGGGCGGTGGCATGAAGGGCAGGTTTTGCATGGAGTCCGGTTGATTCAATTGCTTGCCCCGCACCCATGAAAAAGAATTCTCAAAATGCAAGGCGTCCAAAGGGTGTGGGTGAATGTCCACCGAAATTTCACCACCATATAATTCAGCATTTCCCTGCACGTACTGAAATACCGGCGCCGGATCCAGTGGATCAGCAATAGAATCCGTTCCTGATGAAGATTTCAGTTTTTCCAGGAAGATGTAGTGCTGAATGTGATTGTAAAAGAAACTGGCTTCCAGGGAAACATGTGTTGAATTCATTGAAAGGCCCAGGTCAGTTTGAAAGCTGGTTTCGGGTTTCAAGTCTGGATTTCCCACTTCATACCTGAAAGTTCCTTCATGCCTTCCATTAGCCGCGAGTTCAGATAAATTCGGCATTCTGAATCCACGCGAGAAATTCAATCGCCCCACTATTTTCTTACTGAATTCATAAGAACTGCCTGCGCTGCCTGTGACATTTGAAAAATCACGATTAAAGGCAGCGAATTTTTGTGTCGCTGAGGCAGTGGGGTTCGAAGGCTTTCCATCAGCATCAAGAAACAATGCATCTGACTGAAGATGGCGGTAATCCCCTCTTAATCCCCCGCTGAGAAAAAATTTACCCTGTTGGCGTTGAATCAAAGCAAATATTCCTCCTTCCGTGGTTTGGTATTCGGGGATGATGTATTCTACACCAAAATTATTATTGCTTTGGTACTGACCGCTCACTCCGGCTGAAATTTTCCAATCAGACCTTTCAGGAAAAAAATATTTGATATCAGCATTGTAAGTATTTAATAAAAAATGGAGGCTGGTTTCATCTTCCGCCAGCACATTTCCATATTCTCTTCTGCGATTCTGTTGCCAGCCGAGGTTGATCAATAAATTCGACTCACCAAAAAACAAATTATTGGTAAACACCACGCGGTTGTGATTTATTTTCTGATTGGGAGTGCCTATACTGTTGTGGTATCCATTCAAGTCATTCTCATTAAGAGACACCACACCCAGCGAGTCGGGACTTACAGCGACCGGTTTTGTAAAATCTCCATTGACATCACGCTCCCCCTCTACAAGTCCAATATTTTGATTGAACGTACTGAACTGAAGTTGGGAATAACCCCAGGATCGGTTAATGCCCAGGTTGAAACTCCCGTCATATTCTTCAAATCCGGAATTGGCTACCATGCCATCTTTTGCATTTGAATAGTTCCCTGCTTTTTTTTGACTTACCCTTCCCTGCCAGTTAAAACCTTTTTTATTGGCGGCTAGCATAACTGAATTTCCTAACAGGTTTCCATTGGTTTGAAAACCGGAAATCCATTCTCCTTTGAACTGACCTTCTGAAACTGGTCTTGGCGTCAAAAAATTAATTACCCCGGCCATCGCATCTGATCCATACATGAGACTTCCTGGTCCCTTGATAATTTCAATACGGTCTACTTCGTATTCATCAAGTTCCACACCATGCTCATCACCCCACTGTTGACCTTCCTGCCGCATACCATTACGAAGAACCACCACCCGGTTATAGCCCAGTCCCCGCACAATGGGTTTTGAAATTGCCGGACCTGTAGATAGTTGACTGATTCCTGGAAGTCTGGCCAATCCATCGATCAGGTTGGAAGATGAGTTTTGCAAAAGCAATTCTCTCTTTACCGGTAAAATAGTAACTGGATTT
>DAOMZK010000139.1:0-6489 GCA_035438035.1 Cyclobacteriaceae bacterium
AAGCCATTGTGTTCGAAGACATCGAGGATTATAAAAACAAAATCGACTTACCTGATCTTGCCGTGGATGAATCCAGTGTGCTGGTATTAAAAAATGTTGGCCCAATCGGATATCCCGGTATACCTGAAGTCGGCAACATGGCACTTCCCAAGAAAATGCTTGAAAAAGGAATCCATGACATGGTTAGAATCTCTGATGGACGTATGAGCGGAACCGGATTCGGTACTGTTGTTCTCCATGCTACTCCAGAAGCAGCCCTGGGAGGAAACTTCGCATTGGTAAAGACAGGCGATGTGATTCACCTGGATGTTCCCAACCGGACATTGCATCTGGAAGTGTCAGACGAGGAGTTGAAAAAAAGGCGTCAGCAATGGAAGCCGGTTCACAAATCCTACGATCGCGGTTATGTAAGTCTGTACCAGCAGCACGTCGAACAGGCTAATCTTGGCGCGGACATGAAATACCTTAAGGGCGGATCGGGAAGTGAAGTTGCAAGAGACTCACACTAGTTTTTCCTTGATATCAATAAATTTCTCGCAAAGGCACATAGCACGCAAAGAATGCAATTGCTCAGTGCTTCAACATCTACTTAGAGAACGCTCCTATCGTAATCCTTTGCACCCTTGCGCGAAACCTCAAAAATAATTTTGCGTATTATATACCGATCGGTATCTTTATCGCATGCGCCAGCCGGAAGCCACAAAAGCAACGATTTTAAAGCAATCAGGGCAATTATTCAATACCCAGGGCTACAAGGCTACGTCCCTCAGCGATATCACGACGGCAACGGGGCTTACCAAGGGAGCGATATATCGCCATTTTAAAAACAAGGATCAGCTTGAAAAAGAAGCCCTGTTTCATCTGTCTGAAATCATGTTTACAAAAATCCGCGAACGCATCAAAAATAAAAAAACAGCTCCGGACAAGTTGAAGGCACTGTTCCGCTTCTTTGAAACCTATATCAGCAACCCGCCCGTCAAAGGAGGGTGTCCATTGCTGAATGTTTCCACCGAAGTGGATGATGCTCATCCCGCACTGCGCAAACAAGCCGTTGCCATTCTGGATTTGTTGCGGGATGCCATCGTCATTATGCTGAACAATGGCATCCGGTATGGACAATTAAAACCGGACCTTAACAAGACCTATTACTCATCGGTTATTATTGCCATGTTGGAAGGCGCCATAATGATGAGCAAGTTGAGAGGAAATAACCAGGATATTAAGATGGCGGTGACGCACCTGGATAAAGTATTGGCAGAAATCGAAGTGTAATTTTTTTTACCCCACTAGATACCGTTTGGTATCTATAACAGAAACATTATGAAAAAACTCATTCCAAAATTCATCGGGTGGTTTTTCAACATACTGGCCGTGTTCGCTCCCCGAAAGGCTGGACGATTAGGATTTTACTTTTTCTGCACACCGCAAAGTGCTCCATTGAAATCACACCAAAGGCAATTTCTGAATTCGGCAAAACAATCTGTCTTCGGATATGATGGCCTGAATATCCATGTTTACGAATGGGGCAATGGCCCTGTCAGGATTCTCTTCTTGCATGGCTGGCAGAGTCACAGCTTCCGCTGGAAAAATTATATTGAATCTTTCCCCAAAGATGAATACACGCTTTTTGCCTTCGATGCACCTGCGCATGGACAGTCTGATGGGAAATACCTGAACCTCCCCGTGTACAGCGATGTAATAGAAAAATTCCTTGAAGCCCATCCTCGCTTTCACACCATTGTAGGCCATTCACTGGGAAGTTTTTCATTGATGTACACCCTGTATCGTTTGAATAACCGTTATGCCCCACAACAATTGATCATGACTGCTGCCCCAGGAGAAGTTTCTGAATTTGTACAATTCTATCAATCTGTATTGGGGTTGTCCGACCAGGCTTTAATACATATCCGTCAGTCTTTCGTTACAGAAATCGGCCATCTCCCGGAATACTACTCAGCCAAAAAGTTTGTTACAAACATTGACATTCCGGCGCTAATCATTCATGATGAGCAAGATGATGAAGCACCCTATCGTCATGCAGTTCAAATTCATCAAGCATTAAAAAATTCAATACTTATCAACACTTCAGGGCTTGGTCATAATTTGCGGTCACCTTCCGTGGTCAGGTATGTGACAGATTTTGTTCATCTGTCAACCCGGGAATTGATAGAGTGTGATTAAATCAATGGGAGTCCAGCATTTTATTTTTCATCCCTGCGAAGAGCACATCCTGAACAGCGGGTTCAACGAAAAATCTTTGCGGAAAGGGCAGATCAATTTTAGAAATTTCGTCCAACTCTTTCATTGCATCAGAGGGAATTTCAAATTTAAGGCAACCCAGCACATCTTCAAGTTGAGCCACTTTTGTTGCACCCACTATCGGGATCATAGACTGGCCTTTGTGCTGCCGGGTCCAATTGATGGCCACCTGTGAAGCCGTTACGCCCAGTCGCTCGGCCACTTCCGATACTTTGCGCGTGATTACCACAGCTCTTTCATTCAGGCGGACACTGGTATCCGGAAGGCGACCCTTATCACCCTTCAGATATTTTCCAGTGAGCGCCCCTCCTGCCAGCGGTGCCCATGGGGTAATCGTCATGCCGAATGACTTCGCCATTGGCATTAGCTCGGGCTCTACCGTACGCTGCAACAAACTGTATTCAATTTGTAAACCCACAAATTGCGACCACCCTCTGAAATGAGCCAGGGTATTGGCCTGGCTGACTACCCATGCCGGAGTATCGCTTACGCCAACATAATGAACTAATCCGCGACTGATCAGATCTTCAAGGCCTTTCATAATCTCTTCTGTCGGCGTCCAGCCATCCCAGGCATGGACCCATAACACATCGATGAAGTCGGTCTGCAGTCGCTTCAGGCTATCGCGCACACTGCGCATCATATTTTTTCTATGGTTCCCTGAAAAATTAAAATCACCTGCCCGATCCCGCAGGGAATATTTTGTAGCCAGTACAAAATGATCACGATCAGAAGACAGAAATTCTCCAAGGAATTTTTCGGAGGTGCCTTCCGTATAGCGATTTGCTGTATCTATAAAATTACCACCTGCATTGGAATAGGTGTCAAAAATCATTTTACTTAATTCTTTGTCAGCTCCCCATTTCCATTCTGTGCCGAAGCCCATCGTGCCCAGGCACAATTCGGAGACCCGCAGGCCTGACTGGCCAAACAACTTAAAGTTCATAATTATAATTTTAGGTGACGAGTAATTAACCTGCAAGATGAAGGTTAAGTTCTTTTCAAATCGATTATTTAATGATTTTTTTATCTCCAGTCGCCCAGCAGGACAACGGCCGCCCAATAATAAGGATGCGAGAATTTTTTATTTTGAGACAGCGTGATTTGCGAAGTCCGCAAGGCGTCGACTGCATCCATGGTTTTAATGTTCTTGTAAAAGTCGGCAATCAATAATGAAGTGGCCTCATCATCCACCTTCCAGAGTGTTGCCACCACAGACTTTACGCCGTTTTGAAGGAATCCGCTGGCCGGGCTCACCGCAGAACTTTCATTGGAACCTTTCGTGACAGCCGTCTGGCAGGCTGACAACACTACAATATTCAAGTGTGTCATCACATCCATGCCCCACAATTCTTCGAGTGTTAACTTTCCATCCTCGCTTTTCGACGGGTTGCCGGCCATGGTTAGAAAAGATTTGCTAAAGTCTTCATAGTCCAGATTGCCATGCGTGGCAAAGTGCATGACGTTGTAGGTCTCATTTGCATACTTGGCCTTGTCCTCTGTGGCTTCTTCTCGCAGAAATACCGAGGCACTCGGATACATGCGTTTGATATCGTTGACCTCTTTTTCGGTTGAAGGCAAGGATTTGTCTGGATTACCAAAAGCCAGAATGTTGTAGTTCTTGTCTGTCTCACTGTCATCACGGAACAGCATATCCGTGGAATTGGCGTAGAAAATTGCAAACTGATTCATCATGAGGCTGAATTTTCCATTGGCCAGGGTTTTCCCCAACATCTGGAAAGGAATGTAGTTCAATGCTCCAGTCGGGATTACCCCCAGGCGCGATTTGCCCGCAATCTCAGTAGCCACAGGAGCGATCAGATAATGATAAGCGTCCTCAAAGGGCTTCAGCATGGGATCCGTTTGCTTCATGCTGTTCACAATTTCCTTTCGCTCTCCTGCTTCAGTCTTTAAATCGAGAACACCAAATACCCCCATGTTATTACGGATGATGTTCAGCATGGCATTAATGTCCTTTGTGAGTTGCACCCTCGACACGGTGACAATTTTCGCCACCACCGTATCCGAAGTGGCGGCAAAAATATAGAGTTGGTTTTCCCCTGCCAGGTAGGACAGGAGCGCCATATCCTTGGGGATTTTATTCTTGATTTTCCGGAATTGCGTGGGTTGCACGCTGTTGTTAAAAAATTTGGACAGGTCCGGCTGGATGTTGATCTGCTGGTTTACAAATTTCAGATACTCCGACTCGGCAATGGTCTTTACCCCTTCAAGATTTTTCAGCTTCTCCGTGTTCTGCTTGTCAAGATTAAGTGCTTTTTCCTTTTGAATTTGTTCTTCTATCCCATCCAGTTTGGCTTTCATGCTCCGCTCCTCCACCACCGCCCGCTTTTTGTTTTCGTTTTCGAATTGCACATCAAGGCCCTTGATCTTAGCCTTCAGGTTGTCTTCATTATTTTTCTGGAGGTACGTCATCGCCTCTTCAGTCTCACCGAGTGCCAGGAGGACTTCTACCAGTGCGTCATACACGCGAAGAATATTTTTGTCGGAAGAGAAAAGCTTTTGAGCCTCCTCTCCGCCCGTTACCTTGTTCCTGATTTTCTCGATTACTTTCACGGACTCCTTGAGATAATCCCGGCTCAGTTTCAGGTTGGCAGTATTTTTTTCCATCAGGCCCAGCAGATAGAGCGCCTCCCAAAGGCTGTTATCCTTGCCAATATTGGTACACATCTTATGGGCTTCTTCCAATGAAACTTTTGCCTTGTCATATTGTTTGAGTTCAACCTGCAGTTTACCCATCAGGATAAGGTTGTTGAGATAGCCCAGGGGCACTCCTATTTCCTTAGCCGTTTTAAGTCCTTCTGCAAGGAACTGTTCTGCTTCGTTGTATTTCTTCTCATCAATTTTTAGCCGGCCCAATTCACTGAGGATATCCACCATGGGTCGTTTGGCATTCATTTTTCGGGAATCCGCCAGTGCTTCCTTCAGCCACTTGTCCGATTCGGCGAAGTTGTTGAGGTAGTAGTAAATGTCTCCGATGTTGCCTTTGACGATACACACGTTGGTATTCATGTCGCCATTTTTCTTCATGATGTCATAGGATAACAGGGAAAACTCAAGGCCCTTTTGATAATTTCCCTGTGCCGAATAGATGCCGCCCAAATTCGCCAGCGGAACAAGCCGGGCATATTCTGTACCCATTTTCTTGTACATACTGTCGGACTTATTGATGTACATCATAGCGGTTTCATATTCTGTCATGGCGCGATACACATTGCCGCGGTCTGTGTAAGTAGCGGCAATGCCCCATTCATTCTGGACATCCTTGTAGAGCGCGTAACTCTTGTCAATTTCTGCGAGCGATTTTGCAAATTCACCCTGTTCATCGTACACCTTTCCCCTTCCCTCAATGATGGTAGCCAGCGTTGTCTTATCCGAGAGCGTATCGGCAATAACCTGTGCCTCGTCATAGTATTGAATGGCTTTGTTGAGATCGCCGTACACATAATAGTTGTCGTAAGCAATGTCTGCGAGGCTGACGGCCACCTGTTTCCAGTCCTTCAGTTTTTTATACATCTCCAGGGCTTTCTGATTATTCTCATCAGCCAGTGCTGCACGCCCGGTATTCCTGTAAAGGCCCTTCATTTGTCCATAGCAAAAAGCAAGAATGATTTCGTTGTTCAGTGATTTTGCAATTTCCAGTGCCTGGTTATAAAAAGGTTCCGATTTTTTGTAATCGTTGTTGATGCCCAACTCAATATATCCCAGGGAAATCAGGCAATACACCTCATTGGATTTATCCTTGATCTTCCTGTAGAGGTCCATCGAAGCGTTGAATTTTTCCAGGGCGGATGGATACTCCTGTTTATATTGATGAGCAAGCGCCCAGTAGTACAGGTCGGAAGCCCACGAGGTAGTATCCCTTAATTTCCTGTGGAGTGTAGCCGCTTTATCGTAGAATTCAAACGCCTTTACATAATCCTGAGATTTGGTATAACTCTCGCCCACACTATAATATGCTGCAGCCAGCTTTACCGAATCCTTTAAAACCTCAAGAGCGGTAATGGCATTGGTCAGCGCATCCTTGCTCATAACAGGATTGCTGGTCTTGATGTATAAATCGGCCAGCGCATTCCATGACTTGGCAATCATTGCCTGGTTCTTTCCTTTGGTAGCCAGCGCAATGGCCTCCTTGTGATTTTGAATGGCCTTGTCAAAATTTTCAAGGGACCAGTAGTTCTGCCCCACATTGGAACGCATCACAGAGGCATT
>DAOMZK010000140.1:0-6472 GCA_035438035.1 Cyclobacteriaceae bacterium
CAAAAAACCCGTTAGCCGACAATTGACCGCCAATTGTGCGCCTGAATTTATCAAAATCCCTTACCGGGAAATCAGCAAGATAGTCCGTGCCATCGGTTTCTGAGAGCTCAATATTATTAAAGCCGTAAATGCGTAAAATCTCCTCCACTACATCCGCTTCCTGCAATACATCCACCCGATAAGGAGGTACGGAGACAATAAAGCGGTCATCGGATTTTGAAGTAACGTCAATGTCCAGTCGTTTAAGGATCGAAAAAATTTCCTCCCTATCGATAACCTTTCCAATTAACCTGTCCACATTTTTATACTTCACTTCTATTTTCCTGTTTTCGATTTTAACCGGGTACAGGTCTGTGATTTCCGATGAGATCGTTCCGCCGGCAACTTCCTTGATGAGCAGGGCAGCGCGTTTCAATGCATAAACGGTGATAAGCGGATCGGTTCCGCGTGTAAACCGGAAAGATGCGTCTGTCTTTAGCTGATGATAATTGCTGGTTTTGCGAATGGAGAACGGTGCGAAACATGCACTTTCCAGAAACAGCGATGTAGTGGCAGCACTTATGCCTGAAGCGATTCCGCCAAACACGCCGGCAATACACATTCCTTCTTCTGCATTGCAGATCATCAGGTCGCCGCCAGTCAGTGTCCGTTCCTTATTATCGAGTGTGGTGAATTTTGTACCCGCTGCAACATACTTCACAATTACCTGCTTTCCCTTGACTTGTGCGGCGTCAAAAGCATGGAGTGGTTGTCCAAGTTCATGGCAGACAAAATTGGTGACATCTACGATGTTATTAATCGGAGACAAGCCGATAGCGGCAAGTCGGTTTTTCAGCCAGGCTGGAGATTCCTTAACGGTAACACCGGACAGGGTCAATGCGGAGTATCTCGGACAAGCATCCGGATTTTCGACTTTGACAGTAATGGGCAGGCTTTGATTATCCGCCTTGAAGGTATCAACCGACGGCCATTGAATTTTTCTGTCAAAATAGGCGCGGAGATCACGCGCTACCCCGATATGGGATGCGGCATCAGCCCGGTTGGGGGTCAGCCCGATTTCAATTACTGAATCAGAAGTGACCGAATAAAAGTCAGACGCCAGCGTTCCGTTTGCTGCCTGGGTTGTTAACACAATTATACCGGCATGACTTTTTCCCAGTCCGATTTCATCTTCAGCACAAATCATTCCCTCGCTGACTTCGCCGCGTATTTTTGTGGATTTAATCGTAAAAGGCTCACCACTAACCGGGTAAATGGTTGTTCCCGGAACGGCCACAATAACTTTTTGTCCGGCGGCTACATTGGGAGCACCACAAACAATGGCGAGGGGTTTGGATTGCCCCACATCTACGGTAGTCAGAGATAATTTGTCGGCATTGGGATGTTTGCTGCAGTTGATTACTTCGCCGATAACGAGCCCTTTTAATCCTCCTTTCACTGATTCGATAGCATGAATGCTTTCAACCTCCAGGCCTGTAGAGGTTAGCGCTTTACCGATTTCATCCGGTGATTCCGGAAGGTCAATGTACTCTTTAAGCCAGTTGAGTGAGATAGTCATTACAAAAAAATCAGGTCAAATATACGGGTTCAAAACATAATGAATGCACTGGATCAGAAGTCCCAATCCAATCCCAACCGGTCTTTAAGTTCCTTGAGGTAGGGATTTTTTTCAGCGAGGTGATCAAATTTTTCTTTTGACGTATAGATAACTTTATTCGCAGTAGCTTCTTTCAGAACAGTATGAATAGTCAGATCTGAATTTTTGAGCTGGTCACGGAGAAATTGAACGAAATCCCGTCTGAAATTTTCAATCAGGGTCTCTTCAACAGGATTGGTAAGCGTTACATTAATTATGGGATGATTGAATTCAAATTCACGCAGGAGAATCTGGTATTCAGCAGCCTGATTTTTTCTTTGCTCTGCGTATTCAGCCCAAACTTCCTTCAGGCGGGAAATCTGAATGGTTTCTTTTGGTAATTTTTCTTCAACAACAGTTTCCTGGATTTTTTCGGATGAACCGTTTTTATTAAAAATGCCGGAAATACTCAGCGTCGCTTTGGGGCGTGAGGACTTGACAGGGGCTGGGTCAGGCGTTGTGGGCTGTGGTGGAATTACTGGCTGATCCGGTTGCGTCACCGGAGCGGCCTCCTCGTCAATTAATTCAATTTTTTTTTTAATGCTGCTGGCGGGGCAGGGGCTTCTTCAACAGCAGCGGAAACGGGTCCGTGAAATACGGATTGGAGATGGGCCATCTTCATGAGTGCCAGCTCGACTAGCAGGCGCTGGTTTTTACTCATCTTGTAATTGATATCGCATTGATTCGCAATGCTGAGCCAGGAAAGCAGCAGTGAGTAAGAGGAAGCCTGTGACTGTTCAACATATTTTTTCCTGACATTTTCCGGAACTTCCATTAGTTGTACCGTACGTGCATCCTGCGCAACCATGAGATTCCTCAGGTGCTCGCTTAAACCAACAATAAAATTTTGACCGTCAAATCCTTTTTGAAGGATTTCATCGAAAAGGAGCAGGGGCACCGTCGGGTTTTGGGCCAGCAGTCCGTCGACAACGTTGAAATAGTATTCGTAATCAAGGATGTGAAGGTTGTTGATGGCATCCTTGAAAGTCACGCCTTTCCCGGAGGAGAAGGTTACCATGAGATCAAATATGGAGAGCGCATCGCGGAGGGCGCCATCCGCTTTTTGAGCGATGAGGTGAAGGGCGGCTTCTTCGGATTTAATTCCCTCGCGGTCGGCAATTTTCTTTAGCTGTTTCGCGATGTCTGAAATTTGTATGCGATTGAAATCAAAAATCTGGCAGCGCGAGAGGATGGTGGGAATTACCTTATGTTTTTCAGTTGTGGCCAGAATAAAAATAGCATACGGAGGAGGTTCTTCAAGCGTCTTCAGAAAGGCATTGAATGCCGCATTCGAAAGCATGTGAACCTCGTCGATGATGTACACCTTAAATTTCCCATACTGGGGAGGATAGCGCACCTGCTCGATCAGGCTTCGGATGTCTTCAACAGAATTGTTGTAGGCGGCATCCAGTTCAAAAATATTGAGAGAATTTATTTCGGCTTTTTCCTCTAAACGGTTAATCATCCGTGCGACGATGCGCGCACAAGTGGTTTTACCTACACCACGCGGACCGCAAAACAAAAGTGCCTGGGCGAGCTGGTTGCTGTCGATGGCATTTTTCAGCGTAGTGGTAATGTGTTCCTGACCCACCACCTCCTCAAAGCCCAACGGGCGGTATTTTCTGGCTGAAACGACAAAATTATCCATCGGGCCGAAAGATAGTTTTTTGAAGGTGATCTAAACAGGGTGTGGATAAAAAGTGACTAAAAATATCCGGAAGACAGGACTGTCCGGAGAAAAGCCATCCGCTATTTCACATACTTATCCGGCAATGGAAAGCCCATGCTCTCGGCGCACCAAAAAATATTGATGATATAGTACCGTTTTCCGTCATTGAAAAGCTGAATGCTGTTGATCCCGCGATTGGTTACCGGGCCATCTTTCTTCTCTTTGGTTTCATAGGTGCTGAATACGTGGGTGACGGTGCCATAGGTCTCTGTATTACGGTGGAGTTCCCGTTCAAAAAACCCGGTGGAAATCCTGGAAGAAAACATCGTGACATACTCTTCGGGGGACAGGGTTCGATAAGTCAATTCACCTGCTTCATTTTTTCGCGTAGGGATTAACCTGGCTTCAGGTTTAAATAAATTACGGAAGCGTTCCCAGTCGCGGGGTTGTCCGGGGTCTCCCGAAATGACGGCGTATAATACTTCGATTGTAGCATCCACCGTCTTGACGTCGGCGGAGTAATCTTTTGCCTGTCCAAAAGTGAAGTTGGAGAGAATGATAAAGAAAAGAACAGATAGGAGGTTTTTCATAGTCTTTGAATTTTGATAGAAGAACGACAAATTAATTACAATGTGCTGGAGAACCTACTGCTGCAAAATTTCCATCTCATCCAGTTCTGGCCCTCCGCCGCGATTGCCGGACCCCGCTGCGATATACACTTTACCCTTCAATACTACGCCCTGTGTACCATGCCGGCCTACGATCAGGGTGGGTAATTTTTCCCATTTGTTTGTTTTGGGGTTGAAAGCCTCTGCTTCGTTGTGCGCTACTTCATGAGCATCGCTTTCACCACCGATAAGCAGAATCTTGTTGTCAAAAATAACAGTGGTATTTCCTGCCCGAAGTGTGGGTATGTTATTTGAAGGATCGAGGGTAGCCCATTTTCCAGATTTGAAATCATACACATCCGTTTCTTTTACACACGTATTGAGTACGTTTCCTGTTCTGGCTGTGGAGAGGCGCCCGCCAGCGACGTAAACTTTGTTATCCAGAACAGCAACCTGAACATGGTCTCTTGCTCTTGGTGCATCGGGAAGTGTAACCCACCTTCCAGTGGCTGGATCAAATTCATCAAACCAGGTGACGTGTCCATCCCAGTGGCCATCAGTAATTCCACACACCATGTAGATTTTGTTGTTAAGGATGAATGTTCCCGCTGATCCGCGACGGCGTGCTTCTGGAACGTCGGCGCCTTTGCGCCATTCATTTTTAGATGGATTAAAGATGTAAATGTTGGGAACAGGCAGTTCGTGAGGATAGCCGCCCGTCAATGCGCCGAGTATATAAATTTCATCTTTATATGAGGCAGCCTGAAAGTGATGCAATTCTATGGGCGGTACGCTCAGATTTTTCCAACGGTTGGTTTTCGGATCATATTCGTTTACGGGTTTTAGCCCTCGTCCGCCCAGCAAATAGACTTTGCCGTTGGCGACACCCATTCCGCTTTCATTTCGTTTTTCAGGAAGATTGGTTGGTATGGCGACGGTCCAGGTTTGTGCTGGCGATGCGAATGCGATTAGAAACACAATAACCGATAGGAACAAGATTTTTGTTTTCATATGTGGGTACTGTCACCCTGAGCCCGTCGAAGAGTAGTTTAGAAGGCACATCTTCGACAAGCCTGTCTGCCGATAGGCAGGCTCAGCCTGACTTTTTTGATTTCAAGATACAATTGAAAATACTCCCGATAGCTATAGGGACTGCGGGAACGGTATTTAAAGTATTTTTGCAATACATGGGTTCTGATCCAAAATATTCTGTTGTGATTCCGGTCTACAACCGCCCAAAGGAATTGGATGAGTTACTGCAGAGCCTCGCAGAACAGTCTTTTAGGAATTTTGAAGTACTAATTGTCGAGGATGGATCAAAGGAGACTTCTCAAAGTGTGTACGAGAAATATTCTTCCATCCTTTCAATTCAATACTTCTTCAAGCCCAATTCTGGCCCCGGCCCCAGCCGTAATTTTGGGTTTGAGCGCGCAAAAGGAGAATACTTTGTTGTTTTCGATTCAGATTGCTTGCTGCCATCCAATTATTTTGAAACTGTTGAAAAGTCTTTAGCGAGCCAACCACTCGATGCATGGGGGGGTCCGGATCGCGGTCACGAAAAATTTACTCCCCTTCAACAAGCGATGGCCTACACCATGTCATCGGTGTTGACTACCGGCGGTATCCGGGGAGGGAAAAACAGTGCGTTGAATTTTCAGCCGAGGAGTTTCAATATGGGGATGAGCCGGACAGTATTTGAGAAGACAGGTGGATTCAAATTTGACCGACTTGCGGAAGACATTGAGCTTAGTATTCGTATTCGCAAGGCCGGATTTCGTGTTGGACTTATTCCTGAAGCCTTTGTATACCATAAAAGAAGGGCAACACTAAGTCAGTTCTATCAACAAGTAAAAGGGTTCGGAGCCGGACGTGCCAGGGTGGGAAAGGTTCATCCTGAAGAAATCAAAGTCACGCACTGGTTTCCCTTTTTGTTCCTGGTCGGACTGATGAGTATCCCCGTAATTTATTTATTCAATCCATGGTTAGCGGATGCGGTTGCGGTTGCCTATTTCGTTTATTTCTTGGCTATTGTAGTCGACGCTACACGGTCAACTCAATCAGTAGCGGTAGCGATCTTGAGCAGTGCAGCAGCCTTAGTGCAGTTGTCGGGCTACGGTATAGGTTTTATCAGAGAAAAGATGAAGGCTGGTTGAGGCCTAAATAAACCGGGTCAGTACATCTTCTTTAATCTCGTGTTTCCCTTCAAAGTAAATTTTCTCCGGTTGTATGCCAATCTTTGAAGCAAGCTGATCAAACTCTTTCATCCTGTCGGCATTGAGATAAGGGTCATCTTTGCCCACCACCATAAACGTAGTTTTGGTTTTCAATTTTTCATGGCCAGCAACAAAATCCATGTCCGGTGGAAACAGGCCAGCCCAAAGTATCAGTCTGTCAAATTGAAGTTTACCATGCGTCACCCAGCGTGTAACGGTTGCTGAGCCTTGTGAAAATCCGACTAGTGTCACGGGCAGATTGGGAAATTTTTTTAATTCGTTGTCAAAGACTGAATCGAGATAGGTGATATAGTTTTGAATATCCATTTCCCTGTTCTCCCGAGTC
>DAOMZK010000141.1:0-6435 GCA_035438035.1 Cyclobacteriaceae bacterium
AGCGCTTTCTGATCGTCCGCCGTCGAATATTCATTGATAATTAGATCTATGTTGAAAGAATGACACTAGCAGACTCAGGTCATCCCTCTTTCCATTATTTTTCAATTCTTCGACCATGCATTTATCCCAACAGCAATCGCAAATTCATTTAAGAATGTGTCCCAGTATTTTGCGATGACCGCCAATGGAAGGAACGTAGGTAAATTCAGTAATGAAAGAATTGATCGCCAGGCTGCCGGAATTGGCAAACAGGTAGCCCAATGACAATACCCAGTGCTTACTAAAATACCAAGCTCCTCCGAGGGTAGTCGAGCCCAGCGTATGTTTGCCCGTAATACCCTCAATGTTGAGGTATAATTTTTCTTTGATAATGGGCTGCTCAAGACCAAGTTGAAAACCAACATTGGCATCAGGAACAAACAGGTTGCGATCGCCCGGACCCAAAAAACTATTGGTACTGGCATAAAATCCCGTAATAATTTTGGAATGCCAGCGCGGAATTGAAGTAATGAAATTGCCATAGGTATAATTACCAAAATGGGCATCAATGGAAAGGCCGGTCTGCGTACCGATGGAGGCGCGAAGCGTCTTGTTCAGTACGAAAGCTTTTTGAAAGTTGATGGTATAAAAAGGGTAAACAGGCGGATCATCAATATCTCCATTGGAGATGATGAAAGGCGAAGCGGATGCCGTATTGATATTTAATCCAATGACATTCACGCCTACCTCAAAATTGCTGCCCAGTCCGTAACACAGCGTCGTGTTGATCTGCAATATTCCCGGAAGGGCATTAAACTGCTGTTGATAAAAAATCTCCCCTGGCTCAGTAATATCTGATGAAGGAACGTTGAAAAGATTTTGCTGCCCCCAAACGAAAGTGTATGACAGGCATCCTGAAGCAAATAATATTATTGAGAAAGTCAATCGTCGTGAAATCATTTGCATTCGGATGTATTCATCAGGATTGTTCCAGCGTACATCAAGGCCTGCGAATTTAAAAGAACACCGGTTTTATAAAAACTCATTCAGGATGAAATTGTTCCAGTCCCTGATGTCCGTAACGCTAACAATCCAAACACAGGCCCCACCGCCAATATCATAAATACATACACCGGATTCATCCTCTCCAACAGAAAACCGATTAACTGAATGCTGCCGATCGTAATCGCAAATCCAATACTGGTGACAATAGTCAACGCTGTGCCCTTGAATTCAGCTTGAGCATACTGCGCTACGAGTGTTGAGAATAAAGGCGAATCGGCGACCACCATCATGCCCCAAAAAATAAGAAATACAACCATTACAGAAGGAATACCCGTCATGAACACCACAGGTGAAAACAAACAACAAACACAGGATAAAAACAAGGCTGCGAAAGCCGTCCGCTTTGTACCCATAGTTTGAGCGAAGTAGCCGCCCAGCACGCAAGCCACCCCACCCATACCTATGATGATAAAGGAAAGTACGGGTACATTGAAATTGGCCTGGGGATAAAATTTAACAAATGAATTCAGTATGACGGGTACGAAAGACCAGAACGCATATAACTCCCACATGTGCCCGAAATATCCGAATGCAGCAGACCTGAATTCTCTTTTTTCAAAAACCTTTCGAAAGGCAGTAAAGTCAGGCTGTTGACCCGCCTTGCGAAAGGGACCATCCGGTACGATTAAAAACATCATGAGCCCACCGCATGCCGCCAAAGAAGAAGTGGAGATGAGTACAACGCGCCAGGGCAGTTGTGCTGTGAATTCTTTTAACAAATGCGGTAAAGCCGTTCCCACCACTAAGGCCCCGACAAGATAGCCCAGCGATCTTCCCAATCCATTCTGAAAATGATCTGCTGCGATTTTCATACCGACCGGATAAATTCCTGCCAGAAATAAACCCGTTGCAAACCGGAAGAAGAATAAGCTGACGAAACTCCCTCCATCCAGAATCGTTCCCAGGTTGCTCAATGCTCCGGTCAACGCACATATCAAAAAGACTTTTGACGGCGAAAAGCGGTCGGCGATAGTAAGGACAGCAAAAAGCAACGTGCCCGTAATAAATCCAAGTTGAACAGCAGAAGTAAGATGACTTAGTGCGCTAACATTCAAATCAAATTCAGTAACCAATTCGTTTATGACACCGTTGCCGGCAAACCACAAAGAGGTACAGAAAAATTGTGATACAACGATGACAGGTAAAATGAATCGGCTTGGAGGCATGCTGAAAAGAAAGCTATTTTCTCTTCCTTTTAGCGGGAGCGGATTTTGCTTCCGCTGCTGCTTTTTTCAGATTATCAATCTCAGTGCGCAATGCCTTGACCTGTCCTCTTAAAGAATCCCTGCTTGCGGTTATGGATTCAATTGTTTTCAGTCTTTGCTGGTCTCTGACCGCATCCTGCTGGAGGTTTTCCTCAGCCGCATTTAATTTGGAGCCTCTCTCCCAGGCCGTGTATCCCACCCAGAAAAATGCGCCTGCGACGACCCCGCCGATTATTAGAACCCGAAGCACAGCGCTGCCGGAAACTTTCGGCTGCTCTTCTTCCTGGAAATATTTATTGGCATAGTACGCCGCAACAGCCTGCGGTTTAATAGCTATTCCACCGGATTTTTTTCCTGGCGCATCAACCACCAGTTCATCATTAATCAAAATAGCGCAAAGGCGTTCAATTTCTTTTTCGTTCGGTTTCTTGAACATCCCATAGCTAAATGCCGGGATCAGATCTTCATAGAGATAAGACTTCTCTCCTGTCTTCGCGATGTACTCCAGTAACCGGTGTAGTTTTTCTCCTTCTGACATTGAATAAAGTTAGGGAAAATTATGTAGTAATTAGGTTGCCACAGATTGCAACTATTTTCACGGATGAGTAGGTTTTCATCCGTGCAATCTGTGGCAAAAGTCAATGATCATGCACCGATCCATCATAGTTGTCCCACATTTCCGGGAATTCCCATTCTTCTGTGCCTCGCTCATTCTCCACGAGGTTTTCATCCAGCTCAATGCCAAGACCGGGACCACTGATGTTGTCTTTGAGTATGATATGGCCGTCCTTCATAACCAACGGTTTCTTGATATAACTTTTACCAAGGTAACTCCGCTGAACTTTGTCTCCAGCCGGAGCTGCTTGCAAACTGGGAATTTCGTGTGCTACAAAATTCGGAATACTGGCCGCCACATGCATGGAAGCGACAGCACCAACAATTCCTTCCTTGGCATGCGGAAGCATGCCGGCATAAAATGCTTCAGCCAGCGTAGCGATGGCTTTTAACTCGGTGATTCCGCCACAATGCGTTACGTCTGGTTGAAGAAGGGATGCGGCACCAGCCGTAAGCAGATCTTTGAATTGCCATTTGGTGACCATACGCTCACCGGTTGCAAAAGGAATGTGCGTCTTCTTTGACATCTCTGCCATCAGCGGAAGATTCTGAAATTGTATGGGCTCTTCATAGAACCAGGGTTGAAACGGTTCGAGCGCCTTGATCAGCAGCATCGAAGTCTGCGGCTGATGATCGCCATGCAATTCAATACCCATATCCACTTTTTTCCCGATCACATCACGTATGGCTTTCACATTCTCTACCACGCCTTCAATGAAGTCCGGATTTTCCACATAGCTCGACAAGCGACCGCGGCTGGAAGTAACGCCTACTTTCATGGAGAGATACCCTTCTTCAATCACTTTCTTCGCTGCTTCAGGCGTCTGTGCTTGTCCGTATAACCGGATACGATCACGTGTTGGTCCGCCGAGCAATTCATATACCGGCACGCCCAGTGCTTTACCTTTGATATCCCACATGGCAATGTCCACGGCCGACAACGCGCTCGTGAGAATAATTCCACCGCGATAAAATGCGTGACGGTAAAGTGCCTGCCAGTGATGGGCAGGCTGACGCGGATCCTTTCCTATCAGATACTTTTCCAGTTCTTTGATGGCAGCCATGGTGGTGGGAATGCGGCCTTCTACAGTGCCCTCTCCAATGCCTGTAATTCCCGCATCGGTGTACATTTTTACGAAGATTGTACGACAGGAATGAACCGGGATAATCTCCAACTTGGTAATTTTTATCGGGTCTTTCGGATTGATGAGGGCCCAATCATCATTCAATGGTTGCGTTGCTCCGGAGGCTTGTTCCGCAAGGATGAGTCCGCCCATGCCAGCCGTGAGTCCTTTCAACCATTTTCTACGAGAGAGATTTTGCTTCATGTGAAATGTTATTAGGTAAATTTTGATTCTTACTAATGGGTATGAAACATGAAAGTTTGCTTCAGTAATTTATCATTCTTTTTTTCTGCAATAGTTGAAACACCACCCGCCATATTGCTGACCGTATTAAACCCATTCGTACTCAGGATGTAGCTGGCTTGCGGACTCCTGTGGCTATGACTGCAGTAAACCAAAACTTCCTTGTCCTTGTATGCCGCTATTTCCCCAATGCGCGATTCCAATTCGGTTATATTAATATTAATTGCATTTTTGAAATGACCGAAACTGGGGATATCCTGTGTGGCCCCCTTGAATTCTGCCGGTGATCTCACATCCAGAATCAAAGCATCCGGATGAGAAACTATACTTTTACAAAATTCTTCAACTGAAAGATTTTTAAAATGAATCGTGGACTTCTCCACGAGCTTCATTCCGCATCCTGAGCATTTGCCAGCAGACTTCGAGGTCTGCGAGTCACACGAATTTCCGCAAGGAATACACACATACTCTTTTGTGTTTTGAGAGTAAGCATGAATCGAAAGACAAAGGAAAATCACCACCAGGCAAGGAATTGTTTTCATAAAGTATTGCAGGGAATGCACCGAAATTACTAAAAGGGATAGATTCAGGTAGTACGGCGATTCGTTTCAGGGCAATGAATTATTTACATTCAATATAAGCATGCCGGATTGGCATATTCCACCGGCTTTGTTACTTTTGCAGCCCCTGTTTGAGTAAGAAAGTCTGCCCCGGTGGTGAAATTGGTAGACACGTACGTTTGAGGGGCGTATGCCGCAAGGTATGCTGGTTCAAGTCCAGTCCGGGGCACAATCCCAAATCCCTGAATTGTTGGGAGTAAAGCCGAAGTGGTGAACCTGCCGGCAGGCAGGCAGGATTGGTAGACAAGCACGTCTGCCATTCTCGTTTCGGATGTTGGGTAGAATGCCGAAGTGGTGAAATTGGTAGACACGCACGTTTCAGGGGCGTGTGCCGCAAGGTATGCGGGTTCGAGTCCCGCCTTCGGCACTTAACATTAAAACCCAGTCAAGATCCTGACTGGGTTTTTGTTTTAATCGAAAGTGACCTCAATTAATCATGTTTTTCGGTTGCCAATAGTTTCAAGAAAAGAACATTTCTTATTTGATTGGGGAATGTTCTTTGTTTATGCCCTAAAAAGTCATCCGTTGGTGTTCCGATGTTTCCATTCATTAAACCTGTAATATGATTTTCTCAACTCAACTTTAAATTCATTTGAAATTGACATCGGGTCACCAACAACGGAAAGCGGGGACCCAGCGGATCAGTTTCCCACGTTCGACCCCGTTGGGGTCGCAGTTGACTTTGTGTTTCCGGGTTACAAATATTTGGCCCTTCCGGGGTCCCAACTTTCCATCTCTTATCCTCTCATTTCCACTTATTCCCATCTCCTCATTCCCCCAAAAAATAAAACCCGGCCAAAATCTGACCGGGTCTGTGGTTTAGGCTTAGAAAAATACCGGATATCAAACGGAATGACTTTTTACCGCATCATGAACGCCATGCGGATGCTTCAACTGCGCAACGACATAAGAGAAAAACAAAGTGAAGAAAGCAACTACGGCTAGTAAAGAGATATGGATCATGGCTTCGCGTTTGGTTACGACCAAAGGTGGCTGGCCCCGGCCGATTTAGACCTTCAATATTGAACTATGGCCTTCAGAGGTAATATTTTTCAATGTTTTTACTTTTTTTGCCCTGCATCCCCCCGACCCGAGTAATTTAGCGCTCCAAAACTCCGTTTATCTGAAAATTCCTATGGTGAGAAGTATAATTCCAGGCCTCCTCCTGACCGGTTTCTTTGCTCTTACATCGAATGCCCAACAGGCTTCTCCTCCACCCGACTGGTTTTTGAAAGATCCGCAAAAGGATCACGTGCTTGGGGTGAGCGCCGAACTTACCTATGACTCCCTCTTAAAGGGTCTGCCTTCACGAACCATCATCGTGGCGGTGGTTGATTCAGGCATTGACATCACGCATGAAGATCTGAAGGATGTGATCTGGACAAATGAAGATGAAATTCCCGGCAACGGCCTTGATGATGATCACAACGGATACATTGATGATTTCCATGGCTGGAATTTCATCGGTGGCATTGAAGGCAATGTCAATGAAGATACCTACGGAATCACACACGAATACGTCAGACTGCAGAACCTGTATGGGAACCTCGAACCAAAGAAAGTCCCCAAAAAACAGAAGAAGGA
>DAOMZK010000142.1:0-6408 GCA_035438035.1 Cyclobacteriaceae bacterium
TGTCGGGCGGGGTAATTGGCTCCTTTATGCTGATGATCGTTGTGTATGCCGCGCTTCACTTCAAGTATTTCCTGAACCATCACATTACGTCAAGTTTTGTCTATGACATTGCGTTCTGGATTAGTGTGATTTCTATAGTACTCGTGGGAATTTCCGGAATCTCGAATATGATTTAATTCGTATTTTCGCGCCGTCCTGATAGCTATCGGGATCAGACACATATAAGCCATGAGCCAAAACCGACCCATCTCCGACTTCATCGAAAAAAATTATCTGCATTTTAACGCTGCTGCTCTTGTGGATGCAGCCAAAGGCTATAAAAAACATATAGCTGAAGGAAAGAAAATGCTGGTGTCGCTGGCAGGCGCCATGAGTACCGGCGAACTGGGAATCAGTTTCGCGGAAATGATCCGACAGGATAAAGTACACATCATCAGTTGTACCGGTGCCAACCTGGAAGAGGATATTATGAACCTGGTAGCCCATTCACACTATAAAAGAATTCCCAACTACCGCGATCTTACCCCCGAACAGGAGTGGGACCTTCTTCAAAATCACCTGAACCGGGTAACGGATACCTGCATTCCTGAAGAAGAAGCATTCCGGAGGTTGCAGGCTCATCTATTCAAAGTCTGGAAGGATGCTGAAAATAAAGGTGAACGTCTTTTTCCTCATGAGTTCATGTTCCGCATGCTGAAGACTGGCGATCTGAAACAATACTATGAAATCGATCCGAAAAATTCATGGATGATTGCCGCGGCAGAGAAAAACATGCCGATGGTGGTTCCGGGATGGGAGGACTCTACGATGGGAAATATTTTTGCCTCGTATTGTCTCACTGGTGAGTTAAAGGCCAGCACCATGAAATCAGGGATTGAATATATGGTGTGGCTAGCGGACTGGTATACCAACAATGCAGGTAAAGACGGAATCGGATTCTTCCAGATAGGCGGAGGAATAGCCGGTGACTTTCCGATCTGCGTGGTGCCCATGCTGCACCAGGATCTCGAGCGGGATGGCGTTCCTTTCTGGAGTTACTTCTGTCAAATCAGTGATTCCACTACAAGCTATGGTTCATACTCAGGTGCTGTTCCCAATGAAAAAATTACATGGGGCAAGCTGAGTATCGATACGCCGAAGTTTATTGTGGAATCGGATGCGACGATTGTGGCACCGTTGATGTTTGCGTATATCTTAGATAAATAAAAATTAACCGCTGAGGCCAAAGACGCAAAGAAAATCAGAATTCTGCGGCCCTGCGGTTAAATGCTTTTCATGAATTTAGATTTATCACTACGATCAGAAATAAAGAATGCAGTTACCGCATTGTTCAATCAATCCATCGATCAACTTCAGATTCAACCCACCAATGCCGAGTTCGAAGGATCGCATACGTTGGTTTGTTTTCCATTAGCTAAAATTTCAAAGAAAGGGCCTGAAGAAACCGCGCGGTTGATCGGCGATCATTTGGTTGCGCATGGTAATCTCGTAAGCAAGTTCAATGTGGTGAAGGGCTTTCTCAACCTGACATTGACAGATACGACCTGGCTTGATCTTTTTGTTTCAATCTACAATGACAAGAACTTTGGAGCCCTTCCTTCCAATGGAAAGGAAATCATGGTGGAGTACTCTTCTCCGAACACCAACAAGCCATTACATCTTGGCCATTTGAGAAATAATTTTTTAGGATGGAGTGTGGCTGAGATTTATAAAGCATTGGGCTACACTGTTCATAAAGTACAGATTATCAACGACAGGGGAATTCACATTTGTAAGTCAATGACCGCTTGGCAATTGTATGGAAATGCTGAAACACCAGAAAGCAGTGGCTTGAAAGGCGACAAGCTGGTGGGGAAGTACTATGTGGAGTTCGACAAAGTTTACAAATCACAAATCAGGGAGCTTGAAGAGAAAGGGAGTTCGAAAGAAACGGCTGAGAAAGAAGCACCCATAATGAAACTCGCTGTTTCCATGCTTCAACAATGGGAACAGAAAGATCCGCAGATCGTCAAACTGTGGAGGATGATGAATGGATGGGTGTACGCTGGCTTCGATGTAACGTACAAGCGGATGGGTGTAAACTTCGAAAAACTCTACTACGAATCGGAGACTTACCTGTTGGGAAAGGAAGAAGTGTTGCGCGGACTGGAGCAGGGTGTATTTTTTCGAAAGGATGATGGCTCAGTATGGGTGGACCTTACGGGCGACGGATTGGATCAGAAAGTGCTCCTTCGCGCGGATGGGACTTCTGTTTACATGACACAGGACATTGGCACCGCCATCCTTCGCTTCAGGGATTTTCCAAAAATTGAAAAACAGGTTTATACGGTAGGCAACGAGCAGGAATATCACTTCAAGGTTTTGTTTCTCATTCTTTCCAAACTTGGTTATGCCTGGGCAAAGGAATGCTTCCATCTTTCCTATGGCATGGTCGACCTGCCTTCAGGGAAAATGAAATCGCGGGAAGGAACTGTAGTAGACGCAGATGATCTGATGCAAGAAATGGCTGAAGACGCCGAAAAGCAGTCTCGGGAACTGGGCAAGCTGGATGAAATGACCGAACAGGAGTCGAAAGATCTTTTTGAGATGATTGGCCTCGGTGCATTAAAATTCTTTTTACTAAAAGTGGATCCCAGGAAACGAATGCTTTTTGATCCGGAAGAGTCCATTCAACTACAAGGTCACACGGGTCCGTTTATTCAATATACCCATGCGAGGATTTGTTCCATTCTGCGGAAAGCAAAAGATCAGGGTGTGACTGCTGCTGTTGAAAAGTTGCCTGCTTTGGAACCGGCAGAACGGAATGTGATTGCTGTTATTTACCAGTATCAGTCGAAACTCCAGGAAGCAGCCCGTGAATATTCACCCGCCGCTATTGCCAATTATGCTTACGACCTGGCTAAGGAATACAACCAGTTTTATCAATCCATTCCAATTTTGAATGAAATGGATGCTGTCAAACAGAAATTCAGGGTAGCCCTTTCATTCGTCGTGGCTTCCGTCCTTAAGAAAAGCATGCACCTGCTGGGTATTGGGGTACCGGAACGGATGTAGCAATAAAATCAGGAAATTGAGTCTATAGTAGGACTGGAAAATGACTTGAGAAATTGAACATTTCCACTTAATATGTGTTCTGATAAAAACTAAAAACTATGAAATCCCTATTGCTGTTTGTTATTCTCACCTTTCTGGTGGCACCGGCTTCGCTCTATGATTTTAAAATCCCTTCTCTTGAAGGTAAAACTGTAGACTTTTCTGCCTATAAAGGAAAAACTCTGCTGATCGTGAATGTGGCATCCAAATGCGGATACACTCCTCAATATGCTGACCTGCAAAAATTACAAGATACTTTTGGTTCCAAGGTTACGATCCTCGGATTCCCAGCCAACAATTTCAAAGGACAGGAGCCCGGGACAAATGCCGAGATTGCTGAATTTTGCAAGAAGAATTACGGTGTGACTTTCCAGATGTTTGAGAAAATTTCTGTGCTGGGCGCGGACCAGCATCCGTTATATACCTGGCTGAAGGAAAAAACAGGACAGGAGCCCACCTGGAATTTTTGTAAGTACCTCGTAAAAGCAGACGGCACTGTTAAATTTTTCAATTCGAAGGTAAACCCTATGGATAACCAGATCATCAGTGAATTGAACTGATGAAAAGGATTCTTCTTTGGGTTGGAATTTTTATTGTTCTGACTGCGACACTTATGTTCTCTGAAATGTTTGGTTCAAAAGCTACGGCACAGGAAGCACAGGCTTCCATTTATGATTTCAAGCTGAAGTCATTGGAGGGTAAGGAAATTGACTTAAATCAATTCAGGGGAAAGTACATGCTGATTGTGAACACGGCATCCAAATGCGGGTATACACCACAATATGCCGATCTTGAAAAACTCCATGAAAAGTTTGGCGGTAAGGTGGCTGTACTGGGTTTTCCAGCAAATAATTTTCTCTGGCAGGAGCCGGGATCCAATGAGGAGATTGCCACTTTTTGTGAACGAAACTATGGCGTGAAATTCCAGATGTTTGAAAAAATATCAGTGAAAGGAAAAGACAAGGCTCCCTTATACAAGTGGCTTGAAGCCAAATCGGGAGAAACACCTTCGTGGAATTTTTGTAAATATCTCGTAAGTCCGGAAGGGAATGTCCTGGGATTTTTTCCCGCCAAGGTCAACCCCATGGAAAAGCAGATCTTGGATAAAATTGTCCAGTAGTATGCTCAATCGCATATGGTCTTCAAAACCCGTATCGGTTGAAGTGGGACTTTTGTTGCTCAGGGTCTCTGTGGGTCTTCTGATGTTGAAAGATCATGGCCTTCCCAAGTTGCTTAAGTTCGATTCTTATGTCACGGATTTTTACAACCTGTTGGGTATTGGCAGTGCGGCGTCCCTTTCGCTTTGCATCTTCGCGGAATTATTTTGTTCTGGATTTTTGATGGTGGGACTGTTCAGCAGAGCGGTGCTGATACCGCTTATTTTCAACATGCTCATCATCGTTTTTGTTGTGCATGGGGATGACTCCCTGAAGCAAAATGAACTGCCAGTCTTATTTCTGATTGCTTATGTTGCATTACTTTTGTGCGGACCGGGCCGGTGGTCCGCAGATCGCTTGCTGAAAAAATAAATATGTCGCCCTGGATTCATGCTTTCCGCCTGCGCACATTGCCGCTGGCTCTTTCCTCTATAGCGATGGCGGGATTTCTTGCTGCGTCCGCAGGCAAATTCAACGGATTGATTTTTTTCCTGTGCTGCCTCACCACAGTCTTACTGCAAATCCTTTCCAATCTTGCCAACGACTATGGCGATTCAGTGAATGGTGCAGATCATGCCGACCGCAAAGGTCCCCAACGTGCAGTCCAGTCGGGAGCTATTACTTTAAGCCAGATGAAAGCGGCGATTGTTTTGTTTGTCTTGCTTTGCCTGGCAAGCGGAAGTTCACTTCTCCTGGTTTCCTTCGGATTGGACTGGTCATCCGTCCTGTTGTTTTTTATTTTGGGATTGCTCAGCATTGCTGCCGCAGTAGCCTACACCGTGGGGAAAAAACCTTACGGTTATGCGGGCCTCGGTGATCTGTCGGTTCTAATTTTCTTCGGCTGTGTGGGTGTGATGGGTTCGTTGTATCTCTTTACAAAGGAAGTGCAATTGACTGATCTCTTTCCTGCTTTGAGTTGTGGATTTTTTTCCATTGCTGTGCTGAACGTCAACAATATCCGGGACATTGAATCCGACAGAACAGCGGGCAAGTTTTCAATTCCTGTAAGGATTGGCAGGAAGAATGCCATTGTGTATCACTGGTTTCTGTTGGGAAGCGGATGGTTCGCAGCGATAGTGTATACGGCATTGCGCTATCAGTCCGTGTACCAGTTTTTGTTTATGATTGCGATACCGCTATTTATTATTAACGGTCTGGCAGTTAGCCGGAAACCATCAGCTGAACTCGACCCCTATCTCAGGCAGATGGCGCTCTCTACACTTTTGTTCGTGATTTTATTTGGAATTGGCAATCTGCTACCGGTTAATTAATTACCACAATCTTTGTCGGGTGACTTAATTTAAAGTCCGCCGTCTTGTTGTTGATATTGTATTTCTTATTCGCATATCCCTTTTTGTATTCTTTTACCCTTGCTTCGAATTCGAGGGTATCACCTTCCTTTATGCCGGCATCTTCAAAGCCCCTGGTGTAGCTGAACCAGACATGATCCGTCAACCTTGTATTGGTTTCACTTTCCACAACATCGGTTAGCAGGAGAGTAGATTCTGAATACCCTTTGTAATTGATTTTCTTTCCAAACTTGCTGAATGTGGCGCGAAATATTTTTCGCTGACCCTCGAGACTGGATAACCTGAGCCGCATACGGGCTATTTCTTTTTTTTCTTTGGAGAGGGAATTTCTGCCGGTACCGGGGGCGGTGGAGGCTCCAGAATATTTTTCAGTTTATTCAGGGCCTCAGTATTTACCGGCGTATTAAGTGTTTCCACCACGCCCTGCTTCTCACGTGTCGTCAATCGCCAACTCAGTGATGCGCGGACGCTATGCTGCCGGATGCTGTCCATTTTCTGCAGGATGGAAACATAGCTGGTGGGTAAATATTGAATATCCACTCTTTCAATGGGAACTTTCAGCCAGGACCGTGCATAGCCTACGAGGTTATCGTTGGTGATATCCTGGAAGTTCTCAAAGTTATTGTACACGCTCGCAATGGGCTGAGTGAAGTCATCAATGAACGTGTTGCCTTCTTCGGCTGCCACCGGTGTGAGTTTGGGTGAATCGCGGATAGAAAGGATCACAATGCCGGATGTATTGGAAGCAATCCAGTCCCGGAAGGAATAAATAAACCGCACAGCGTCGGAGAGCCCGAAATTGTCAGAGATGCCGGCATCCATAATCTGGATTGGTGGATTAGTCGGCA
>DAOMZK010000143.1:0-6371 GCA_035438035.1 Cyclobacteriaceae bacterium
CGTACTACCGCAAGTTCTCCTTGAACACGTGGCTCTTCGAGAACGGCTACCTCGTGCTGAAGGACGGGCACGCGAAGGAGCTGCCGCGCAGCGACCCGGCTTGGCATCCGGTCGAAGTGGGCGCGTCCGCGCCGGGCAAGGAGGGCGACGTCGACTGGACCAGGACGCGCGCGTACGGGATGGGCTTCAACGGTCTCTACCTGAACCTCGCGGACCGCGAGCAGGACGATCCCGAGACGAAGCCGAACGAGGCGGGCATCGTGAAGCGCGGCCCCGAGGCCTAAGTCCCAAACTATTTACTATCCGGATACCCAGCATCATATGCTCGTCATACGAGACATTGTCGCCTGTCCACACTGCGGCAAAGCGCTGTACCCCTGAGAAGCCACTGCGGGTAAGATTAAAAGGTCTTTTTCCTTTCAGAAGCTTACGGGTGGCTTCATAGGTACTGCGCGCCATTTGAAATCCATACACATTCCTGGCTTTCCGCGAAGTTGCTTTGCGTCCGTCAAAATCGAACTCCAGATTTTCTGGCAGCATGTGGCCCCACGATGCCGGCTCATTCATATCATTCCAGTATCCCTCCACACCGAGGTCGGAATAGGCTTTTAGTTTTTCATTCCACCATTTTCTCGTTTTAGGGTTCGTAAAATCAGGAAAATGGCACCATCCCGGCCATACCTGACCTTCATAATTTTTTCCATCGGGATACTTGACAAACACATCCTCCAAAAGGCCGTCTTCATAGGGTACATAACCCTTTTCAGTTTTGATCCCAGGATCACACATCAAAACAATTTCAAATCCCTTCGCTTTCAACTGATCAATCAGTGCTTTGGGGTCAGAAAAATTTATCTTATCCCAACTGAAGATTTTGTACTTATCCATGTAATGGATGTCCATCACAATAGCATCAGCGGGAATTTGCTTATCGCGGAAAGTATTTGCGGTGGACAATACTTCCTTGTCAGGATAGTAACTATACCGGCATTGTTGGTAGCCAATACTCCACTTTGGAGGCAGCGGCATTCTTCCGGTGAGCCAGGTATAGTGTTGTATAATTTCTGCAACAGAATCGCCCTGGATGAAATAATAATTCATTTCACCGGCATCGGCAGAGAAACTTGAAAAACGATTGTTAGAAGCGCCAAAGTTGAAGAACGTCTTGTGGGTATTGTCAAAGTAAATACCGTATTGCGTGTTGCCATGGATGCCCATGTAAAAGGGTGTTGAACAATATAAAGGGTCCGATCCACTGTGGTAGGCGTATGCATCCGTGTTCCAATTCTGATATCCATGACCCTTGCGATCAAGCGGGCCAGTCTTTTCTCCCAAACCAATGAAACGTTCTCCGGGCTGTAGTTTCCTGTAGGTTGTCACCTGGTCTCCAATCCAGGAGGTGCCCAGTCCATTGTCTTCCTCATTGAGAATTCGTCCACTGGAATCATAAAAAATAAATGAAACCGGGTTCTTTTGAATGCTGAGTTCAATCTTTGCACTTTTAATTGTCAGGGACTGCTGATCTTCTGCAATGTGAAGGGTAACCGGCTCAGCCTCAGCCGCGATAGCATAAGAAAAAATCTCGAACGTATTAACCCGACTAAGGGTGATTTGAAAAACGTTTTCAGAATATGCCTTTACCCGGAAGAATCCGTGATCAGCCTTCGCAATTATTCCAGATGCGTCTTTAGAATAGGACTGAAACGTACCGAGCCTTTGGCTTAAAGAAGATTCCATGCTTATTCAGAATAAACAGCCAAGTAAGTGCAAAGCAGATAACTTACAGCAGGTTTTCCAGAATTAAATTCAGAAATCGATTGTCACTTTTTAGCCGGAGCCTTACGGATTGAAGATTCCCTTATAATCAATTTCGTCTTAAGGACCTTGGTTTCGGGTTGTGGCTCCTGATCTTTATCTCCCGCTTCGATCTGTCGAATGAGCAGCCTCGCTGCCTCCTGACCCATTTCAAATCCAGGCTGATCCACGGAAGTTAATGTGGGATCAATCAATGCACCCAGTGACCAGTTGCTGAACCCCACAACGCCTATGTCCTGGGGAATCTTCAGCCCTTTTTCCTTGATTGCCATCATGGCCCCGATAGCCATGGGATCATTGTTGGTAAATATAGCATCAGGGGGTTGGGGCAGGGCCAACAGTTTTTTTGTCACTTTTTGTCCTTCTTCCTGGCTGGCAGACGGACAAGCTTCAATCAGTGAATCGACAATCTCCATCTTATGCTGCTTGAGCGCGTCGATGTATCCACGTTTGCGGTCGATGCTGATCAGCAAACCCGGGGCACCTTCAAGATGGGCTATTCTTTTATATCCCTGGGCAATCAGGTGCTCAACCGCCTCCTTGGCACCGACATAATCATCCACAATCACTTTACTGGTATTGGGATTGGTATACATGCGGTCATAGAACACCATTGGGATTCCTTTTGAGATAATGGATTCAATGTGATCAAACGTTGTTGTTTCCCTGGACAAGGAAATCAGCATGCCATCCACGCGACTGTTAAACAATGCTTTTATATCTCTTTTTTCTCTTTCGAGGGATTCGTTGGATTGTGTAAGGATTACACTGTATCCGGCCTGGTTGGCAATATCTTCAATTCCACTGATGACGGTAGAGAAGAAAAAGTGTACCAATTCAGGAATAATAACGCCGATTGTATTGGTCTTTTTTTGCCGCAAGCTGAGGGCAACAATATTGGGTTGGTAGTTCAATTTTTCAGCCAGTGCATTGACTGCCTTTTTGGTCTCTGAACTGATATCAGGATGGTCTTTGAGTGCTCTTGAAACGGTCGAAGGAGATATACCCAGCTCCCTGGCAATGTCCTTGATAGTGACTTGATTAAACTTCATTGTGTAACAGGTGAAAAGCGACTTTGGGCGTCTGTGTTAAAGCTAAATATAGCAAACGATTATGATAATAAGAGTCAAATTGACACTAATCCATTTAGATTGGCTCACCCGGATTTTAGGTGTCGGCATTTGCTTTCAAAATCGGCCAAAAATAGTGTTTTTTTAAGTACAAAAGGGCAAAGCATAAGACTGGTCAGTAATATAGTTTGGAGAATGATTCTTAATTTTAGCCTGAACGAATTGATCTTTGAAAATCAAAAAATTGCAAATGAAGCGATCGGTATTGTTGTTTGTTATCCTGGTATTTTTTTATGGATGTGTAAGGGAAAAGTCAGGCAATTATAAATTAAAGGCTGGCAATCCTGAGTTTCTTCATCGTGCCATGAAAGAAATTACTGACCGGATGGTTCATGATATTTTTGCGCCTCCCGTGGCCAGCCGGATTTATGCATATACTTCGATAGCGGCTTATGAAGCGGCAGTACACCAGGATGCACAATTCATCAGTTTGGCCGGTCAACTTCATGGATTGGATTCTGTTCCCCAACCCAATCCGAAACTGGAATACTGTTTTCCATTAGCATCTGTTCAGGCACTGATGAAGGTTGGCAAATCCATGATCTTTTCTGAACCTGAATTGGATTCCGTGCACCAGCAAATGATTGAAGAATTCAGATCCTTTGGAATTCCCAACGATGTGTTTGAGCGATCGATCGGGTATGGAGATAAAGTGGCGGGTGAAATTCTTGCCTGGGCATCAAAAGACAATTATAAACAATCGCGGTCGTTGCCGAAGTATGTTGTTGAAAATGATCCCGCCAAATGGAGGCCCACGCCACCCGCATATATGGATGCGGTTGAACCACACTGGAACAAGATCCGGACATTCGTTATTGACTCAGCGTCTCAATTCACGCCTGAGCCACCCACTCCATACTCTGCAGTAAAGTCGAGTAAGTTTTATAGGGAGGCAGATGAAGTGTATCAAATAAGGTTGAAGTTAACTGAAGAGGAAAGGGAGATCGCAGGCTTCTGGGATTGCAATCCCTTTATGATGAATGTTAGCGGACACGTGATGTTCGCAACAAAGAAAATTTCTCCCGGCGGTCATTGGATTAATATTACAAGGGTCGTTTGTACAATGGATAGTGCTGACTTTATTCATTCAGCGGAAGCGTACGCCCGAATAGCCATATCCCTGAATGAGGCATTTGTCAGTTGCTGGGATGAAAAATACAGAAGTAAATTGGTCAGACCCGAAACGTATATCAACCAGTACATTGATAAGGACTGGACCCCGTTGCTTCAAACACCGCCCTTTCCGGAATACACGAGTGGGCACAGTGTCATTTCAAACAGTGCGGCGGTTGCACTAACCGATCTTTTCGGCGATAATTTTGCTTTCATAGACTCAACAGAGGTTGAATTTGCTTTACCGCCCAGGAAATTCACGTCATTTTTTGCTGCAGCAGAGGAAGCTGCGATCAGCCGGTTGTATGGTGGGATTCACTATCGGCCGGCGGCTGAAAATGGTATGAAGCAGGGCAGGCAAATTGGTGAGTTCGTGCTACAACATATGATGACCCGCAAGAAATGAACTTATTTATTTTTCACCGTCTGGGTGATCATCCTTTTTTCTCCATTGAATTGTTCAATTTCTATTTTTTCCACGTCAGCACTGATTTTTAAGTACCGGGAGGATTGGGACAGATAAGACCCACCGTAATAAAACTCCTGCTTATACTGAACACCACTCCTTAACGTGATGTCCGCATGTGCATCATTGGGCTCGAGCTTGATAAATCGTATAGATGAGTCATTGGGAAAGCGATAGCTTTCTACTGGACCATTATTGTTGGTAATGAAGAGGAATTCATCATTACCCACAACTACAGAGTTAATTGATTTGGCATCAAGGTCTGCACGGAATCCTGATTCAGTATTGTTAATCAATTTGAAATTTCCTTTGCCATCACCCAGCAGGCAGACTCCTGTTCCCGCATCATCCCTTCCGGCAAATCCATCGTTAGCATAAGAGTTGCCTACAAACAAAATGTCAACATTACCATCCTTATCAATGTCTTCTGCAATAAGTCCGTAAGCTGGTGATATCTGGGCAGAAAACGGCAAAGGTTTTATTCCAAACTCACCGTTGCCTTTGTTTTCGAAGTAACTATTGGCGAATGTTTCACTGCGAAGTACTCGGGCGCCTTTTAAATCTTCCTTGCTGAAAATATCGGTGAACCCGGCTTTGGAATATTTTTCATAGGAATTGAAACGCTTCTTTAGCGAAGGTATTTGCGTCATGAGCTGGCTGCGGAAATAGGGTGCATGCTGTTCACCGTCGATATACATGCAAAGGACAGGGTCAACTTTTCCGTTGTTGTCAAAATCTTTTGCATACAGGTTAATGGGCTCAACAGTTGAGCAGATAAACCTTGAATTTAATCCAAGATTACCGCCGATGTAATCGATATCACCATCGTGATCAAAGTCGGCTCCGGTAATACTATTCCACCATCCTTCTGAATGAACCAGGCTCTCGCTCTCAAATTTTCTCAATGTACCATGATCATTTCTAAAGATGGTAAGGGGCATCCATTCACCTACAAGTATCAGGTCAATCCAGGAGTCATTGTCAAAATCAGACCACAGAACGGAGGTTATCATGCCTGCCAATTCAAGCCCAACTACTTGATTAGCAATATCTTGAAGGACCCCGGGCTGGCCTTCCACGGTTCGGTTGATATAGAGTTTACTCTTGGGAGCCCGCGGATATTCTCCCGGGACAATCCTTCCTCCGATGAAAATATCGATGTCTCCATCCTTGTCAAAATCTGCGCCGGCCACAACGGAAGAACTCACGGAGTCATTCAGAATAATTTCTTTGATAAGATGTCCCTTCCCATCATTGAGATATAAACGATCAGCATATAATCCTGAAGCGGTGGCGTAACTGGTTCCACCACTGGCGACGATCAAATCAAGATCCCCGTCCTGGTCAGCATCGAAAAACAAGCTGCCCATGTCTTCATATTCAGGATTTTGTTTCCAATCCGATTTCCGGAATGATTTATTTTTTTGTTGCAGATATAATGCACCTTGCTGACCGGCATCACCGCCAATAAACAAATCATCCATTCCATCATTGTTCAAGTCTCCGGTTGAAATTCCCGGTCCATTGAGTGAATGCATGTGAGGAATAAGGGGCTGATTTCTGAAGTCGATTAATGGTTTCTCTCTATGGATGAAATCAATACCTGTGTTTTCCTGTCGAATGAGCAGGGAATTTATTTCCTTCTTCACTGCATTTATTTTTCGAATAGGCTTTCCGTCAGCTTCCTTAAATACGATACGCTGATTCACCGGTATATTGGCGCGAATTTCCTCCAATCCGCTGAGCCATTGAACCTGTACACTGTCCACAACGCTGGCTTTGCCCATTCCAAAGTGGATGACTTCACTCAATGAACTCAGATAGCCTCTCACCGGATAGTTCTGATA
>DAOMZK010000144.1:0-6318 GCA_035438035.1 Cyclobacteriaceae bacterium
AAATACCTTCCGACAAACCGGTATCTGTGGTGGTTATGTCCCCCGTCAATTTCATGGCGATGTAGTCACCGGGCAACATAACCTTATGGATCTTCCCAAATAGTTCCGGCTCAAATTGTTGAATCCATTTCAACTTCGAAGCTGTAAAATTACCCGGAGAATTAAGATAATGCTGAAGGCAAAATTCATTACCCATTTTATGGAAAGCCTTTTCTCCTATCGATACCGCACGGCTGTCGCACCAGATTATGGAAGGACGCAGGGGATGTTGATTCTGATCTACCACCACAAGGCCATGCATCTGGTATGAAATACCAATTGCTTTTATTTTTGAAGCCGGTACTCCCGCTTGCTTGCATGCTGATTGCACACTAAGTATCACATGCTTCCACCACAATTCCGGATCTTGTTCTGCCCATCCCGGCTTCAACGCGAGCATGGGCATTTCCTCAGCGGGAGACTGTGCTGACGCTTTAGTCTTGCCAGAGTTTATTTCAACCAGGGACGCTTTCACCGAAGAACTTCCGATGTCAATACCTAACAAGTAGTAGCCTGCTTTGTCCATTGATAGCTGGAAAGATAGTAATAGAATCAATAGATAGTTGAAACAATCAAAACTTGTACTGTACCGGGACACGAGTAATTGCGCTTGCTTAAAAGAAAATAAACGCAGATATTTTACCACCAATTTCATAAACTCATGACTCAATCATTTAACACTTCCCGACTTTTTCTGGCCAGTTGTATGGCCCTGGTTGTTACCGCAATGACTTTCGCTATCCGGGCCCGGCTTGAATTGGTCTTCCAGACTAACTTCCAGCTCAGCAGTGAAGATCTTGGTTTTGCATTTGCTCCGGCCTTCTACGGATTCACGATCGCCATGATTATCGGTGGACCGCTGGTAGATATACTGGGTATGAAACGAATTGTATGGATTGCCTTTATCTGTCATGCATTGGGAATTGTCCTCACCATTACCGCATCAGGGTTTTGGTCACTCTTTATAGGCGTATTGGCAACGGGCCTGGGTAATGGAATGGTGGAAGCAGCTTGCAATCCCCTCGTTACGTCTTTGTTCCCCAATGAAAAGGTAAAAATGCTGAATCGCTTTCACGTCTGGTTCCCCGGCGGAATCATGATTGGGAGCATCATCGCCTACTTCATGATTGATGTGGCGAATCTTAACTGGCAATTGCTTGTGGCTGTGCTCGCTATCCCATTGGTAATCTATGGCTATCTCTTTCTTGGTCAGGAAGTTCCCAAAACAGAGCGGGTATCCATGGGCATTTCAACGGGTGATATGTGGAAAGCCGTAGGTACGCCACTTTTCCTTTTCATGGGATTCTGCATGTTATTGACGGCCTCCACTGAACTGGGTACCAACCAGCGCATTGACTCACTCCTTCAGTCTACAGGCGTGCCGGCAATTCTGGTGCTCGCCTTTATCAACGGAATTATGGCCATCGGCAGGGGATTTGCCGGACAAGTTGTACATAAGCTCAGTACGACAGGAATGCTTTTGTTTTCTGCAGTATTTTCTTTTCTGGGACTTCTCGCGATGAGTTATGCAACCGGCCCGATGACCTTCCTTGCGGCTGGAATCTTTGCCATTGGTATTTGCTATTTCTGGCCGACCATGTTGGGATTCGTTTCTGAAAAGATACCCGCGAGTGGTGCACTTGGACTATCCATCATGGGCGGGTTGGGTATGTTTTCTGTTTCGATAGTACTACCAGTTATGGGGAGTTTCATGGACGCATCCATCTCCGGAGCAGACACACTGCGCTACATGGCAACATTACCAGCCATTCTGGTTGCCACCTTCCTGACACTTTTTGTAAAATACAGGAAGTAGGATTACCTATAGTTTCACAATCTTACCATTGAGGACCACATCCATTGGATCACCCGATTCGAGGATGAGTTCAGTTTTATCTTTGGATACGAACACTTTCAAAACTCGTCCTCTAAATTCGATCCTGAAAGAATAGGCATTCCAATGCTTTGGAAGATAAGGCGAAAAATATAACAACCCGTCCTGAACGCGCATGCCGCCGAATCCTTTGATTACACTCATCCAGGTACCCGCCATGGAAGTGATATGACATCCGTCTTCCGTGTCGTTATTATAATTATCCAGGTCCAGTCGCGCAGTTCGCAAATACATTTCATATGCCTTTTCCTTATAGCCCAGGCGGGAAGCAAGGATAACATGCACGCAAGGTGATAAAGACGACTCATGCACCGTCATTGGTTCATAAAAATCAAAATTGCGTTTGATGACTTCATCCGTAAAATCCTCTTCAAACAAGTAGATGCCTTGCAATACATCGGCTTGTTTGATGAAACAGGAACGCAAAATTCTGTCCCATGACCATTTCTGATTCAACGGCCGGTCTTCCGGTTTCAAATCTGATACCTTCAATAACTCCTTGTCCAGGAAGCCATCCTGTTGTAAAAACACACCCCGTGTTTTATCTTCTGGTAAATACATCTTTGAACAGATATCTGCCCAACGACTTACCTCCCGGTCATCAAACTTTATTTTCTTTAAGAGTCCTGCGTATTTTTTTGGATCTGATTGCTTAACGAACTGCATGGACTGCTGGGTATACGAAAGTGTCCACCGTGCAATGTAGTTGGTGTACCAGTTGTTGTTGGAATTGTTCTCGTATTCGTTCGGTCCGGTAACACCCAGCATGACATATTTTTGCTGGTGGGCAGAAAATGTTATACGCTGAGACCAGAATCGTGAAATTCCGATCAGCACCTCGAGCCCGTACTCCGTGAGATAATTTTCATCCCCTGTGTAACGGATGTAGTCAAATATCGCAAAGGCAATGGCACCATTGCGGTGAATTTCTTCGAAGGTGATCTCCCATTCATTGTGACATTCTTCTCCATTCATCGTTACCATGGGATACAATGCCGCACCTTTTGTAAAACCCAGCTTACCTGCATTTTCAATCGCCCGCTGAAGATGTTTGTACCGGTAAACGAGAAGATTTTTCGCCACTTTGGGTTCGGCAGTTCCAAGAAAAAACGGAAGGCAATAGGCTTCCGTATCCCAATAGGTACTGCCACCGTATTTTTCACCAGTAAATCCTTTAGGTCCGATATTCAATCGTTCATCCTCACCCGTATAGGTTTGTGTGAGTTGAAAAATGTTAAATCGAATTCCCTGCTGAGCCGCCACATCTCCATCAATGGTAATGTCGCATCCCTCCCACTTGTGCGCCCACACGGCAACGTGATCAGCCAGCAGTTTGTCAAAACCGGTTGCCTGAGCCTTTTGCAATTTGTCCTTGATCCCTTGTGAAAGTTTGCTTTTCTGATGATTTTCTGATGAAAGAATAACCCCATACTTGTAGATCACCGATTCTACTCCATTCTTTAAAGGTATAGTGACCACGTTCTCAACATATTTCTCCCGCTTATTTGAGGAGATTTTTCCCTTCACTTTCTTTCCGGCCGATTCGATGTGGTAAGTCATTCCGGTAGCGACCTGGAAAAGTGTTTTCTTCGTCTCCGCAATTATCCAACCTAAACCCGCCTTTGATTCTTTGGAGATTTCCTCCCAGAATTTCTCATTGTAATTGGAATCTTTATTCACTACGTCTGCATCCACTGCCAAAGTAATGGTGGCGTTGGTGGAAAAATTCTGAGGCGTGATGGCATACCGGATCGCTCCCAATTCTCCATCGGCCATTGAACAAAATCGTTTTGCTTCGACATTTATTTTTTTCCCGTCTGGTAACGTAGCCGTGAATGATCGATGCAATAAACCCTGCTTCATATCCAGTACCCGTCGGAAATTGGAAACCTTGCACTTCGCAAGATCCAGTGAATGCTTGCCGATTTTTATGCGAATACCAATCCAGCTCGGTGCATTGAGTACCTTGGCGAAATATTCCGGGTAACCGTTTTTCCACCAGCCCACTCGTGTCTTATCCGGGTAATATACGCCGGCGACATAGCTTCCCTGATGTGTTTCTCCTGAATATTCCTCTTCGAAATTGGCACGTTGCCCCATTCTTCCATTTCCCAGGCTGAAGAGACTTTCAGAAACAAGATTCAGGTGAGAATCAAATCCCTCTTCAATGATTTGCCATTCATGATGCTTGATATAATGTTTCATCGATCAGAATATTTAATACAAGTGGCTGCCATTATAGCGTTGTTAGATCATCCGGATTGAAATCACCCGTTCGAGAAATCACACGATTTGCTTTGTTTAACTGTGATGGCGATCCAATACCAATGCATTTCATCCCAGCCGCAACAGCCGCTTCAATACCGGCAACTGCATCCTCAAAAACAAGGCATTCTCCGGGTGGCGTCTTCAATTTGGATGCCGCCAGCAAGAATATTTCTGGATCAGGTTTTGAATGAACAATCATATTCCCATCCACCACCGCATCAAATAATTCATTGATTTTGAGCAATCGTATCACTGACATGGCATTCTTGCTGCTGGATGCCAAACCAATTTTCTGTCCTCTGGTTTTCAACTCACGGATCAATTCCCTTACACCCGGGAATATCTCTTCAGGCTTCATGGCATTGATGTAGTCGACAAACCAACCATTTTTCTTTGTCGCAAGCACTTCCTTTTCAGCTGCTGTTTTGGTGATGTGACCTAAACCCAGGATAATATCCAGCGAACGCATCCGACTCACCCCTTTTAACTGCTCGTTTTCCTTTTCGGAAATATTTAATCCGAGCTCGTTGGCCAATCGGTTCCATGCCAGGTAATGATAATGAGCCGTGTCGACTATCACCCCGTCAAGATCAAAAATACAGGCCTTTATCACGCTGGTTATAAATTAACTTTGACCAATGGATCCCAACTCAATTATTCGTTTTGTTTCTTCCAGTGATTTGAAAACAGCAAACGTCTTGCCCTGGGTTCTCAGTGCGCCCAGTGCATTTCCATACCGGGCCGCAGTGATGTAATCTCCTGACTTCTGCAGCAACCCGTAGCCCACTCCTCCTGCGAATGAATCTCCACACCCTGTGGTATCAATGACGCGTTGAACTTTAATCGCTTCGACCATTATTTCTTTCGTTTTACCGCGTTCACGATAGTACACGAGACAGCCCCGGGAATCCACCGTGATGTATACGCACTTCACGCCTTTGCCAAGACAATGTTCAGCGAACGCCAGCAGGTCTTTGCGGTCCATTTCTTCACTTACCGTAAAATCAGAAGATTTATATTCCTTTTTGAACCAAGATGCCTGTGACTCTTCGAGGTTCATTTTCAAAACATCAATGTAGGGCAGCCACTGATCCCGGTCAATCCAGAATTTCCTCTGCCTTTCCCCGTTAATCAGGCACGCCGTGGTAGGGCCGTGCGCATCAAATACAATCGTGCCTTTACTTTTCTTTTTCAGAAACCGCAAAGTATCAAGAGAGATTTCATAGTCGCTGATGGGAATGAAAACAAACGCTCTACAATCGAGCAGGCCTTTCATGTCTTCCGGCATGATGGGATCCATAAACCCTGTTTGCCTTTCAAGACGGTTGTTCATGTCGACAAATCGCAGACTGATAATATCCCCCTGATCATTTTTGACGGTGAGATGATTCAGATTAATACCCGCATATCCCTTAAATACCTCTTTCACATTGTCCAGATCCACCGTACGCAGATGGGAAACTGGAATTATCTCAATTTTCTTACCCGCCATAACTGACAAGGCAATTACCGGATGCGTGACACATCCCCACTTTTGAATCAGCTCTCCGTTGTGTGTGACAATGTGGTCACGCGGGATCGGTCCAAGAATTGCAATTCGCTTCATATCAAACCGTCAGATAAGCTGCTCCAAATACCCCTGCGCTGTCGCCCAGCAAAGGCTTGACCACTGGTGTTTTGACAATGCCATCATTAAAAATAAATCTTTTAATGGACTCCACACCTCCCGTATAAATTTCATCTATGTTGCCAACCCCGCCTCCAATTACAATCACATCGGGGTCAATGATGTTTATGATCACACTGATCGCCTGGCCAAAAAAATGGGTGAGTCGCTCTATTGTTTTTACAGCCAATGAATCACCTTGTTTGTACAATTGATGAATGGCTTTGAGATGCTGTTGTCGTCCTGACAATTTGTAATAATATTGTTCCAATGCCGGACCGGATAATATTTTTTCCACACAACCGCTTTTCCCGCAATAACAAGGTCCTCCCGATTCATCCAGAAAATTGTGACCCCATTCCCCGCCAATCCCATGCAATCCATTGATTGATTTTAACATCCCACTCAGGCGGAAGCGTGTCGGAGACAGACTGCAGAAAGCCCGCGACGA
>DAOMZK010000145.1:0-6275 GCA_035438035.1 Cyclobacteriaceae bacterium
CCACGCGGACCACGGTCTCCAAAGGCTAAAGACTTTGAAAAAATTTCTTTGGACAGAAGTCTCGAAATTTATAAAGAGCGATTTGCAAACGCACGCGGCTGGACATTCTACCTTGTGGGGAGTTTTGACCTTGCCAAAATAAAGCCACTCATTGCCAATTATCTCGGAACGCTTCCTTCAGCACCATCCGAACCCTCCACTTTCAAGGATCTTGGCATAAGGCCTGTAAAGGGTGTTGTTAAAAAGGAGATTAAAAAAGGGAAAGAAGCTAAAAGCGCAATCACAATTTATTTCACAGGTGAGGCCCCTTTCGCGGATGATGAGCAATTAAAACAACAGGCATTGATAGAATTGATGAATATCAAACTGATAGAAACCTTACGGGAAGAACTTAGTGGAACCTATGGCGGAAGGGTCAGTGGCAGTCTGAGCAAAAATCCTTACAATAATTATTCCATTACCGTATCCATCCCTTGCGGGCCTGAAAACGTAGACAAACTAATCAAAGCTACTTTCGCTGAAATAAAAAAAGTAAAAGACAATGGTCCCAAGTCTGAAGATTTGGATAAAGTAAAGGAAGTATTTATCAAAGACTACCACGAGAACCTCAAAGACAATGGGTATTGGCTTTCCCGCTTACAGCGAACGGTGGAAGTAGGCTCCAATCCTTCAGACATCCTTACACTTGAAACCCGGGTGAAAGCGCTGACGCCAAAGGATTTACAGGAGGCCGCCAGGAAATATTTTGATTTAAACAATTATTTCCAGGCCGTGTTAAACCCTGAACAATAAGGAATCCCCGGATAATTCCATTTTAATGTGACGAAATGCTGATTTTTTCATTCTGACAAAAAGTAAGACATGCGCACATTATTTATTGTTCTGATCATTTTCGTCGTTGGTTGTTCTTCTGATTCCCGGGACATTCCCTATGCCACAGGCGTACCCGGAGACATATACCTGGTGATGGATTCTGCGCAATGGAGGGGCCCATTGGGAAGAACCCTCGACTCGATTTTCAGCGCTGAGATGCCCGGGCTACCGAGAAAGGAATCGATTTTTAAATTTCGATGGATCAATCCGCGCAAACTCAACTATGTATTGAAACGCAGTCGCAACCTCATCTTCGCGGTCACACTGGACCGTAATACAGAAGGGTCACAGGTGGTAAAGAAACTATTCACGCCAGAATCAATTGAAAAAATCCGGTCTGGCTCACCCCAATTCAGCATGATGAATGACAACGTATTTGCAAAAAATCAGTTGATCATGTATTTGTTCGGAAAGGATGAAAAAACATTGTTGCACAACATCAGGGCAAACCGGTCAAGGCTCGTTGATTACTTCAACCAAAAAGAAAAAGAACGTGTTTCTGCTGCATTGTTTAAAGGAGGGGGATTAAAAGGGGTCAGCGAATCCATCAGTAAGAATTTTCAATGCAGCATCAATGTTCCGTTTGGTTATAAGGTCGCTGACCAGCGAGAGGACTTTATCTGGCTGCGGCAAATCAATCCCCGGGATGACAAGGATATTTTTATTGCAAGAAAGCGGTATGTCTCTACCGATGATTTCAAACAAGAGAATATCCTGATGTTTCGTAATGAAATCTGCGCCAAATATTTATTTGGTGATCCCGAGCGGTCTGACTCGTACCTGATGACAGAAACCCGATTCATCCCGGTTACATCTGATACGATTAATCTGAGCGGAAAATTTACAGTTCGGATCAGGGGTTTGTTCCGTTCCAATGACTACATGCTGGGCGGACCTTTTGTAGGACTCACCCTGGTAGACGAAGGCACCCACCAATTATATTACATCGAAGGATTTACCATCAGTCCAGGAGTCGATCAGCGGGAAATAATGCGGGAACTGGAAACCATTTTATTGAGCTTCAAGACGAGTAAGGAAATTTAAAAGACACCTGCCTAAACCTGGGCAGGGCTGCCGGAATTTCAGTACACACGGTTTGTGCCTGATTCAAAGCCCGAACGGTCATCCGTATTGCCTTTCATATGAATCTATTAACTTAGGAGGCTTTTTACCCAAACCAACTATGTCTATTAAAGTACGAAAAGAAGACGCGCTCAACTTTCATACCATGGGCCAGCCCGGTAAGATTGAAGTGGTGCCGACAAAACCCCTGAGTTCACAACTTGATCTTGCCCTCGCCTATTCTCCCGGCGTGGCCGAACCGTGCAAAGAAATCGCAGCCAACAAAGAAGATGTCTACAAATACACTTCGAAAGGAAACCTGGTGGCGGTAATCTCTAATGGCACAGCTGTTTTGGGTTTGGGAAATATCGGTCCGGAGGCCAGTAAACCTGTGATGGAAGGAAAGGCTGTACTTTTTAAAAAATATGCCGGCATTGACAGCTTCGATATTGAAATTGCTGAGACGGATCCGGATGAATTCATCAAGATTGTAAAATCACTTGAGCCGACTTTTGGCGGAATAAACCTGGAAGACATCAAAGCGCCTGAGTGCTTCAAAATCGAACGGGTACTGCGTGAGAAGATGAATATTCCGATTATGCACGATGACCAGCATGGCACAGCCATTATTTCCAGCGCTGCCCTGTTGAATGCCATTGAAATCATCGGAAAGAAAATAGAAAAAATAGTGGTTGTGGTGAATGGTGCCGGCGCGGCCGCGGTATCCTGTACCAAATTGTATTTCGCACTGGGTCTGAAGCCTGAAAATCTGATCATGTGCGACAGCAAAGGAGTCATTCGTAAAGACCGTACTGATCTGGATGACATCAAAGCTGAATTTGCCACTTCTCGAAAACTCAATACTTTACAGGAAGCCATAAAGGGCGCTGATGTTTTCATCGGGTTGTCGAAAGCAGATGTCCTTGTCCCCGCGGACATTCTTGCCATGGCCAAAGATCCCATCGTTTTTGCTTTGGCTAATCCCAATCCTGAAATTGCGTATGATCTGGCAAAGAAAACAAGGCCGGATTTAATCATGGGCACCGGTCGGTCCGACTATCCCAACCAGGTTAATAATGTTTTGGGTTTCCCTTACATTTTTCGTGGCGCACTGGATGTTCGGGCTACGGAAATAAATGAAGACATGAAACTGGCTGCCGTACGGGCATTGTCTGAGCTGGCAAAAGAAGCTGTTCCGGATAGCGTAATGATGGCTTACGGTTCAAGTAAAATCGAATTTGGGCGCGACTATCTCATTCCCAAGCCGATGGACACCCGACTCATTACGAGACTGGCGCCTGCTGTGGCCAAGGCGGCCATGGAATCCGGCATGGCCACCAAACCCATCACTGACTGGGCAGCCTATCACCAGGAACTTCAAAAACGCATTGGCATTGATGATAAACTGATCAACGCAATTATTGATCGCGCAAAGAAATCTCCAAAGCGGGTTGTTTTTGCCGAAGCAGACAATGTAAAAATTCTGAAGGCCGCCCAGGTGCTAACCGACGAACGGATCGCTATCCCGATTCTGCTTGGCAATCGCATTGAAATTGAGAGGCTGATCAAAGAACACAAACTCGAACTCAGTGAATGTACTATCATCGATCCCAGGGAAGACAAAGAACGGGATGAAAAATATGCAAATGCTTATTACTTAAAACGCCAACGCAAAGGAATCACCATGCCTGACGCACGCAGGACCATGCGTGACCGAAATGCTTATGGTGCAATGATGGTTGATTTCGGAGAGGCCGACGCCATGGTATCCGGGCTTACCCGTGATTACTCCAAGGCCATTTTACCTTCCCTCCAGATAATCGGTATGCGACCAGGAGTGAAGCGGGTGGCCGGTATGTATATTGTCATGAATAAAAAAGGCACATACTTTTTTGCTGACTGTACCGTCAATGTCGATCCGACCCCGGAAGAACTCGTGGGCATTATCGGCCTGACAGTAAGAGGAGTCAAATTTTTTGATGCCGAACCTCGTGTGGCCGCATTATCCTATTCCAATTTTGGGTCAAGCAAGGGTGATGTCCCTGACAAAGTTCACGAAGCGGTGCGCATGACAAAGGAAAAATATCCGGATCTGATTATTGAAGGAGATATTCAGGCCAATGTGGCGCTGAATGTAGAACTCCAGCGGGAACTTTATCCTTTCAGTGCACTTGCCAAAGACGGAGCAAATACATTGATCTTCCCTAATCTCACATCAGGCAACATCGCTTATAAATTATTGATGGAAATCGGTGGAGCTGATACGATTGGCCCGATTTTATTGGGTATGAAAAAACCAGTTCATATTTTGCAAACTGGAAGTTCTATTCGTGAGATTGTGAACATGACAGCCATTGCGGTAGTGGACGCCCAACTACAAGAGGGGCAGAATTAAATGATCGCCTATCTCAAAGGCAAGCTGGTTCATAAAGAACCGACCCACGTAATCGTGGAAGTGGCTGGCATTGGTTACCAGGCGTTTATTTCCTTCAATACTTTTTCGGAAATAAAAGATAAGGAGGACATCCGGCTGGCGACTTATCTCCATGTGCGGGAAGATGCCCAGCTGTTGTATGGCTTTGCCTCTGAATCGGAAAAGAGCATGTTTCTACACCTTATTTCCGTCAATGGAGTAGGGCCCAATACCGCCATGATGGTCTTGTCTTCCCTGACCCCTGATGAATTGAAATCGGCCATCCTTCGGGATGATGCCGGTACCCTCCAGGCGGTTAAGGGAATTGGCGGAAAAACGGCCCAGAGGCTTATTTTAGAGCTAAAAGACAAGCTTAGGAAAGCCCCATCCGATGGGACCTCAACTTTACCCGGAATGGTAAACAATACCCTCCGGCAGGAGGCGTTAACTGCTTTGATGACCCTTGGAATAGCCAGGGCTGCGGCTGAGAAAAGTATCGATGCCGTCCTGAGAAAATCGGGAAATACTATTAGCTTGGAAGACTTGGTCAAGCAGGCACTGAAAAACGCATAGAGTACGTTTGAATTACCTAACCTGGACAAAACAGTTCACCTTTGGACTGGGCATGATGTGGCTGTCGTGCCTCGTACCAATTTTATCGCAAGCGCAATTTCAGCGCCGTGATACCACACGGCAAGATTCCTCCCGGTACCGGCCACTCTATCTTCCCAACTTCAAACCGGCTGACCGTTACGGCGATCCGTTTTCAAACTACACAACGCACTCTCCGCTTTTCCTGAAAGATCCGAAAAGCTTCAAACTGGAAGTTGAGCCCGATACCGGAAAGACCTATTCCATCTACGAAAAACTGGGCAAAGTAAATTTCAGATCCCCCTCCTACATGACATTCAGGGAGGCTAACCAGCTTCAAAATGAATCGATCATCAAAGACTATTGGAGAACGCGGAGCAAGGCGCTCGATGGAGAAAGTGCGGTAAGCAGTCGTAACCTTCTACCGAAACTGTATACAAGCCCCACGCTCGACAGGATATTCGGCGGAAGCTTCGTGGAATTTGTTCCCCGCGGTTTCGTTACGCTGGACTTTGGCGGACAATGGCAAAAGATCCAAAACCCTTCCATCCCCATCCGGCAGCAGAGCAATGGCGGATTTGAATTCGATCAGCAAATCAACCTGGCCGTAACCGGAAAAGTGGGGGAAAAATTAAAAATCACGACCAACTTCGACAATAACAATTCCTTTGATTTTCAGAATCAGATGAAAGTGGAGTATACCGGCTTCAAGGAAGATATTCTCAAGAAGCTGGAAATTGGAAATGTCAGCCTGCCGCTGAATAACAGTTTAATCACCGGAGCTCAAAATCTGTTTGGTATCAAGACTCAACTGCAATTTGGAAAAATGTATGTCACGGCAATTGCCACCACTCAGCGTGGAAAACAAAATGTCATCAATGTGGCGGGAAGTACAAGCGGAGCCGCCCAGGGCAGACCTTTTGAAATTGTGGGCTCAAACTATGACGAGAACCGACACTTTTTCCTCGGCCAGTTCTTTCGTGACAATTTTGAAAACTGGCTGAGTACGCTTCCGCAACTTACCTCCGGAATCAATGTCACTCGGGTGGAGGTATACCTGCTGAATCGTCAGAATGACACACAGACACTCAGGGATGTTGTGGGATTTTTGGATTTGGGTGAAACAGACAAGGCTTACCGGCGCCCACTGTATGGATCCAGCCTGAAGATGGATGGGTCACCTACAGACAACAATAACAATGACCTGTACTCCAAACTCCTTGCCCTCCCCGATAAAAGTTCCGACAATATCAACCAGATACTGGAAAGTCAATTGTATGGAACGGGGGCTTATACGAATGGAACGGATTTTGAAAAAATTACCAGCGCACGCAAG
>DAOMZK010000146.1:0-6270 GCA_035438035.1 Cyclobacteriaceae bacterium
ATTTTTTCCCGATAGCAATCGGGATCATCCGGGTTTCCTAACGTAAGTAAGGCGACCCGAAATTTTTTTTAACAAGTTTTTAACGGAGGGTTTGGAAACTCTATCAAACTGGTATACGTTTGCAACATCAGATCGATGAAGCATTTCAGCCTAATCGATTTATAAAGAAGCGCGGAGAGACAGGCTCAATGAAGCGCTAGCAACCAACCCGTCCCGATAGCTATCGGGAGTCGTGAAAAAGGTGCTAAATCCTGCCCCAGGAAGGTCTTGGGGAAATATAAACCGGTTAAAAAATGAAAAACCAGTCAAACCATCTCAATGTGCCGACGCTCAGAGCGTCAAGCGCTTCATCTGAAACTATCTCTTGCTTACAGCGAATGCGTCCTTGTCCGGATGCAGCGTGTTGTTGTTGCTGCTAAGCGAAAGCATTCTCTTATCGCGTGCATGAAACGATGACTCAATCAGTCATGGTCGCCGTGATAATCCATTGATCAAAACTTAAAAACAAAACATTTAAACATTACCATTATGTCAAACTTACGTTTCGAAACTCTTCAGCTTCATGCTGGTCAGGAAGTTGATCCCACTACCGGTTCACGTGCTGTACCGATTTATCAGACTACATCTTATGTGTTCAAAAATTCTCAGCACGGCGCCAATTTGTTTGCGCTCAAGGAATTTGGAAACATCTACACGCGTATTATGAATCCCACCACGGATGTATTCGAGAAAAGAATTGCAGCTCTCGAAGGTGGAGTGGCCGCACTGGCAGTGGGCTCCGGCCAGGCTGCCCAGTTCATCGCCCTGAATAATATTCTCCAGGCCGGTGACAATTTCGTCTCCACTTCATTTCTCTATGGCGGCACCTATAACCAGTTTAAAGTAGCATTCAAAAGACTGGGCATTGATGTTCGTTTTGCCGAAGGCGATAAGCCAGAAGAATTTGAAAAACATATTGATAAAAAAACAAAGGCGCTCTATCTCGAGACTATCGGTAACCCCGGATTTAATATTCCTGACTTTGAAGCCATCGCCGCCCTGGCCAAGAAGCATGACCTTCCGTTGATCGTTGATAATACATTTGGTGCGGGAGGCTATTTATTCAGACCCCTCGAACACGGTGCACATGTAGTGGTGGCCTCCGCAACAAAATGGATCGGTGGTCATGGTACTTCTATTGGCGGTGTCATTGTAGATGGTGGAAATTACAACTGGGGCAACGGTAAATTCACGCAATTCACGGAGCCCTCAGAAGGATACCACGGATTGAAATTCTGGGATGTATTTGGAGAGGGCAATCCCCTCGGTCTCCCCAATATCGCTTTCATCATTCGTTCGCGTGTGGAAGGCCTTCGCGATTTTGGATCAGCACTCAGTCCATTCAATTCATTCCTGTTTTTACAAGGTCTTGAGACACTTTCGCTTCGTGTACAGCGTGCGGTTGACAATGCGCTCAGCCTGGCACAGTGGCTTGAACAAAACCCGAATGTCGAAAGTGTGAATTATCCTGGCCTGCAGTCCAGTACCTATCATAAGCTGGCAAAGAAATACCTGAAAAACGGGTTTGGTGCTGTGCTCTCATTTACGGTGAAAGGTTCCAAAGAGAATGCTGAAAAACTGGTAGACAGTCTGAAACTGGTGAGTCATTTGGCCAATGTCGGAGATGCAAAAACACTCATCATTCAACCTGCGGCTACTACACATCAGCAACTGAGCGAGGAGGAGCAACTCACCTCCGGCGTGCTGCCCAATTTGTTAAGGGTCTCAGTCGGCATTGAACACATTGATGACATCAAGGCCGATTTCAAACAGGCATTTGAGAACGTTTTCGCCAAAGCAATTGTTCACGCTTGATCATAACCCGCTAAATCCAATACTATGAAAAACAGATTCATGTTAACCTTACTTTGTTTCTCCGTTTTGTCCTTTGCCCAAGGACAGGCTCCGCAATACGGTGAACCTATTTCGCTGGAAAATGCTAAAAAAGTATTGAGTGCTGCGGAGGCATTTGCACTTGGCAAACAGTGGACAGTAGTCATTGCCATCGTGGACACCGGCGGCAATCTTGTTCTGCTGGAAAAACTGGACAACACTCAATATGGCTCAATTGATGTCGCCATCGGCAAAGCAAAAACCGCCAACAATTTCAAACGTTCCACCAAGGTATTTGAAGATGCCATTGCGGGCGGCGGTGTTGGCTTGAGAGTGCTTTCCCTACCTGGCGCCGTCCCCATCGAAGGCGGTGAATTAATCCTTTCGAATGGAAAAATAATCGGCGCTATCGGTGTGTCCGGAATGCAGGCTCCACAGGATGCTGAGGTGGCCAAGGCCGGACTGGCAGTTATCAAATAAAGCGCGGACAGGACAGTAATGAAGCAGGATCATATTTTTCATTATCGGGGTGAGTTTAAGCCGGAATCGGGGGGTAGTCTTTCCGAATTCCAGCTTCAATACACCACCCTTGGCCAGTTGAACAAGGACCGTTCGAATGTCGTGTGGGTCATTCATGCCCTTACGGGAAATTCGGATGTCACTTCATGGTGGCCGGGGCTGTTTGAGAAGAACAGTCCGTATGATCCGAAAGAACATTTTATCATTTGTGTTAATACCCTCGGCGGATGTTATGGATCAACCGGACCGCTTTCGGTTAATCCAAAATCGGGCAAACCGTACTTCCATGAATTTCCTCTGCTGACCAATCGCGATGTTGTTCGTGCATTTGATTTGCTCAGAATTGAATTGGGATTGAATAAAGTCAACACCGTGATCGGCAGTTCCCTTGGCGGACAGCAGGCACTGGAGTGGTCCATTCAAAGACCCGAAGTTTTTGAACACCTTGTGCTGATTGCTTGTAACGCATATCACTCTCCGTGGGGAATTGCCTTCAACGAAGCACAGCGTCTGGCCATTGCGGCGGATGAAACCTGGAAAGAAAATGACCGCCGGGCCGGGCTGAAGGGCATGATCGCTGCGCGTGCCATTGCGATGTTGTCCTATCGTAGTTTCAATGGATTCACGGAAAGACAAAGTGAGAAGGATTCAGAAAAAACAGATGATTACCGCGCTTCCAGTTATCTGAAATACCAGGGTGAAAAACTGGCTGGTCGCTTCAATGCTTTTACATATTGGGTTTTATCCAAGGCCATGGACAATCATCATGTAGGTCGTTCCCGCGAGAGTATTGAGTCCGCATTGAACGGAATAAAAGCCCGGACCCTGGTAATCAGTATCGAGAGCGACATTTTATTTCAACCATCGGAACAAAAATTCCTTGCGGATCATATTCCACAGGCAAAGCTTGAAGTCATTCATTCCCTCTATGGGCACGACGGATTTCTTGTAGAATTTGATCAATTAAAAAAACTATTGTATACATTTTATCAGACCTCACCTTCAACTATTTTGTTATGAGAAAGCATTTGAAACTGGGATTGTTTGGATTTGGCTGTGTGGGTCAGGGACTTTACCACGTGCTGCACGAAACCAAGGGATTGAAAGCCGAGATCAAAAGGATCTGTGTGAAGACAAAAAACAAACCCCGGCCACTCGGAGAAGATATTTTCACTTTTGATAAAAATGAAATTCTCCAGGATCCTGAAATCGATGTTATTATAGAATTGATCGATGATGCCGCCGCTGCATTCGAAATAGTAAAAGCTTCTTTGCAAAACGGAAAGGCCGTTGTGACCGCCAACAAGAAAATGCTGGCGGAGAACCTGGAGGAAATCTATGCCCTTCAGCAGAAATACGGTAAGCCTGTCTTGTATGAAGGTTCTGTTTGCGGAAGTATTCCCATCATCCGCAACCTGGAAGAGTATTACGACAATGATCTGATCAAAAGTGTGGAAGGAATTTTCAATGGTTCTACCAACTACATTCTGACAAAGGTATTCGATGAGAGAAAGAGCTACGATGAAGCACTCAGGCAAGCACAGGCATTGGGTTTTGCCGAGAGTGATCCCAGCCTTGATGTCAAAGCATTTGACCCTAAATTCAAACTCGTCATTTTAATTGCACACACATTTGGTGTTTTCGTGAAACCTGAAAATGTGATCAATTTCGGCATCGACCGGATTTCAGATGCGGACCTCAAGTATGCCAAGGAACATGGATTGTCGATCAAGCTGGTGGCGCGTGCCTTTAAATCCGGGGAAAGGATTTATGGTTTGGTGGCGCCGCAGTTTATTGAAGCACACCATCCGCTGCATGCCGTCAGAAATGAATTCAATGCAGTCAGCGTGGAGGGAGCCTTTGCAGAAAAGCAGTTATTCGTTGGAAAAGGTGCGGGCAGCTACCCAACCGGTTCGGCAGTGTTGTCGGACGTATCCGCATTGACGTATGACTATCAGTATGAATACAAGAAGCTCCACCAGGAGAACAGGTCGACATTTTCCAATGATGCCAGCGTAGAGGTTGTCGTCAGCTTTCCTGGTTCAACAAAGGCTGTTTCCATTGCCGATTTTGAGAAATTTAAAGGAGGATTCAATGGAAATGGATTACAAAACCTGCAGGGTGTGGTGAAACTGGAAAAAATCCGGGAGTGGTCCACGCAGGATGGAATCAGCGTAATACTTGCCCCCGGAGCTTCAGTTGTGCCTTTGCCAGCCATTGCTGTTGAAGCATTGACTTACTCCTGATTGAAGTCCTGCGGGTTTTACCCGTTCATGGATTTTTTTGAGATCGGAAACCCATTTTTTGGATGGGGTGAATATATTTGTGGTCTTAATTCTGTTCCACATGTTTCCCATCGTCTCTACATCCATCATTGCCTTTACCATCGTCATCATGCTGCTGGTATTCCTGTTGTTGCTGGCGCAAAAAAAACTGGTGCAATCCGGGCCTGTAAAAATCACCATCAACGGAGAGAAGACATTAACCGTGTCAGCCGGAAGCTCACTGCTCAGTACGCTGGCCAATGAGAAAATATTTTTACCATCTGCTTGCGGCGGAGGCGGTACCTGTGCGATGTGCAAATGTGTGGTGGAGAGCGGCGGAGGCGATGTACTGCCCACGGAAATGGGCCACCTTACCCGATTGGAAAAGAAGGAGCATGTCCGGTTAGGGTGCCAGGTGAAAGTGAAGCAGGACCTGAACATCAGAATTCCGGAAGAAATATTTGGAATCAAAAAATGGGAGTGTGAAGTAGTCTCCAACTATAACGTTTCTACTTTCATAAAGGAATTTGTAATGAAGCTTCCGCCTGGAGAGAGCTTAAAGTTTGAAGCAGGTGGATATATCCAGATTGATGTACCGGCCACCACTGTGGATTTTAAAACCATGGACATCACCCCGCATCCTGATCTCGGACACAAGCCGGATGTTTTTCAGGGTGACTGGGATAAATTCAAATTGTGGGACCTGAAAATGAAAAGTGATGAACCTATTTTCAGAGCTTACTCTATGGCCAACCACCCTGCAGAAGGAAATATTGTCATGCTGAACATCCGTGTGGCCACACCGCCCTGGGATCGTCAGAACAATAAATGGATGGATGTTAATCCCGGTATTTGTTCGTCCTATGTCTTTTCAAGAAAACCCGGCGACAAAGTCACTATCTCCGGACCGTATGGTGAATTCCATATTAACCGAACGCAGCGTGAAATGATTTATGTGGGAGGTGGAGCTGGAATGGCGCCGCTCCGGGCTCATATTTTTCATTTGTTCCAAACGGAAAAGACCAACAGAAAAGTTTCTTACTGGTATGGCGGCCGTTCGAAGAAAGAATTGTTTTACACTGAACATTTCAAGAAGATTGAAAAGGATTTCCCCAATTTTAAATTCCACATCGGACTTTCAGAACCTCTCCCGGATGACAACTGGAAGGTGAAAAAGAACCTGGATGACAAGGAGGCGGATGGATACCTCGGCTTCATTCACAAATGTTTATACGATAATTACCTGAAGGACCATCCGGCTCCGGAAGATGTAGAATATTATCTCTGCGGCCCGCCCATGATGAATGCAGCCATGTTGAAGATGCTGGATGACATGGGTATTCCGAAAGAAAATGTACGCTTTGACGATTTCGGCGGATAAGGATTACAAAAATCGAAGAAAAACCTGTTGCAAACCAACAGGTTTTTTTATTGTCTCAAGCGAAAGCAGTATTCTTCATGAGCAATCGTTCAAAGTTGAATATGGACAAAGGGCAGGTGAACGCAAAGGCAATTAAAAATGTAAAAACGAAATACCAGACAAGGCCCTTCATTTTAAGCCTTAGACCTTCTGCCATCATCCACACTAATACCGTTATGTTTCCGATAAGGAAGT
>DAOMZK010000147.1:0-6256 GCA_035438035.1 Cyclobacteriaceae bacterium
TGTTGACGGCCATGCCGAGCGAAATGGGGGGCCGGCTTTGTTTTAAATTACGCTGGCGGAGACCACCCGCCAGGTAAACGCTCCGAAAAACCGGTCCATGCCGCTGGCGTCAATATAAAATTCGTCGATGGATGATTTCTCGAAGAGCGGTGCGCGGTCGGCGATGATCTCCGTGACCAGGTGGGAGTGCTGACTGTACGACTCCATGTCGCCGGAGATGACCGTGGCATCAGGACAGAGTTGCATCGCCAGGTACATGGGCATGGCAGAGTGGACGCCGAAGTGCCTGGCTTCATAGCTGCAGGCCGCCACGACCCCGCGCCGGCTGCTGCCACCCACAATCAATGGCCTTCCCTTGAGCTTGGGTTCCTTTTTACGCTCCACCGACACAAAAAAGGCGTCGAGATCCAAATGAATAATGTTCCTGTCCACGATGGCAAATTACTAAAAAATACATCTAATACTAAAAATATTAGTAATTGTTTAATTTGGTTATGAAAACAGGGTTTTATAGGATTAAAACACTGATTTAATTTGAGCTATGAGTAATTCAAAGACAAAAGCCATCGGGCTAAGAGGGGAGGATATTTATTCTCAGATTCACCAAATAAGGAAGCACAAGGTGATGCTGAGTTATGACCTTGCGCAATTGTATGACGTAGATGTCAAGGTCCTCAACCAGGCCGTAAAGAGAAATGCAAGCCGGTTCCCGGCAGATTTTATGTTTCAACTGACAGTACAGGAGTGGCGTTCTCTAAGGTCACAAATTGTGACCTTAGACGGCCGTGGTAAATTTCCCAAGTACCTTCCTTATGCCTTTACCGAACAGGGGGTTTCCATGCTCTCCAGTGTACTGAACAGCAATCGTGCTATCGCTGTAAATATTCAGATCATGCGACTCTTTGTGAAGATGCGCAAGATGATGATTGAATACGTAGACTTGCTGAAGAAGATTGAACATCTCGAACAGGCACAACTCGGCAGCAACAGAGACATCGCTGCTATTTTTAAATTGATACGAGAGCTGCTTGAACCCTCTATAAAAAACAGAAGACCAGTGGGGTTCAGGATAGCGGGAAGGGAACAATAAACGATTTGCCGTTGTATATGAATGAGCGAGTTAACGAGAACTCTAATCACGAAATCTTAACAAAAAGGTATCTTTACAGTTGAAAAATTGATACCGAAAAAGTGCAGTCCGTAACAGAAAATAAAAAGAGAGAAACTTCAGTCGATCAAAAAATATTGCGCAAAGCCTGGGAGCTCATGTGCACGGCTCGCGCGATGGCTGAAATCTACGACGAACAAAAAGAAATCGCTGCCAAGTACGTCCACAGCACATCACGCGGGCATGAAGCTATTCAACTTGCGGCAGGTCTTCAGTTAAAATCCTTTGACTATGCTTCGCTCTACTATCGCGATGAATCCATCCTCCTGGGTTTGGGATTGGAACCCTATGAACTGATGCTCCAGTTGATGGCCAAACGTGACGATCCCTTTTCCGGCGGTCGATCTTACTATGGTCATCCTGCACTGAAACGTGAAGGTTTCCCCACTATCCCGCACCAAAGTTCAGCCACGGGCATGCAGGTCATCCCGGCTACAGGCATGGCGCAGGGTATTGCCTATCTCGAATCGCAAAATCTGCTGAAAGAGAAAAATAAATCAATCGTTCTCTGTTCATTGGGAGATGGCTCGGTGACGGAAGGCGAAGTGGCAGAAGCGTTTCAGATGGCAGTTTTAAAAAAACTTCCCATCCTTTATCTCATCCAGGACAACGACTGGGGAATTTCTGCTACCGGGAAGGAGATGCGGACCATGGATGCCTACGAATATGCCGCGGGCTTTAAGGGAATGGAACGCATGCGCGTGAATGGTGCCGACTTCATCGGAAGTTACGCAGGAATTCAAAAAGCCATCAACTTCGTAAGAGACAAGCGTGCGCCAATTCTCGTTCATGCCAAATGTCCATTGCTTGGACATCATACCTCTGGCGTCAGGAAAGAATGGTACCGGGGCGAAGATCTGGATGTTCATCAGAAGCGTGATCCGTTGGTGAGCTTTGGAAAGTACCTGGTTGATGAAGAAGGTATTTCATCTGCTGAACTTGAGGAGATCAGGAGCAAGGCGGCTAAAAAAGTGAAAAAGGATTTTGAAAAGGCATTGGCTTCTCCTGATCCTGAGCCAGAGGATTTTGATTCGCATGAATTTGCACCGACTCCAATAGTGGAAGAAAAGGGAAACCGCTCGCCGAAGAAAGGTGAAAAAACATTGATGGTGGATGCGGCATTGCATGCTGTGGATGAAATTTTGAAAAAGCATCCTGAAGCATTGTTTTACGGACAAGATGTAGGGCGCCGACTGGGTGGTGTATTTCGTGAAGCGGCAACCTTGGCGCAGAAGTATGGAGATGAACGTGTTTTTAATACTCCCATTCAGGAAGCGTATATCATCGGTTCGACTGCGGGCATGTCAGCCGTCGGCTGTAAGCCGATTGTCGAGATTCAGTTCGGGGACTACATATGGCCGGGAATTAATCAGTTGGTTGAGGAAATTTCCAAGAGCTGTTATCTCACAAAAGGAAAGTTTCCTGTTCAGACTTTGATACGCGTACCAGTCGGGGCGTATGGTGGAGGCGGACCTTATCACTCTGGAAGCATTGAGTCGACTTTGCTTACCATTCGCGGAATTAAAGTGGTTTATCCATCCAATGCAGCAGACATGAAAGGATTACTGAAGGCTTCCTTCTATGATCCAAATCCGGTTGTGTTGCTGGAGCATAAAGGCCTTTATTGGAGCAAAGTGCCCGGTACAGGTGATGCGAAGACGATCGATCCTGATGAAGAGTACATCATCCCACTGGGGAAAGCGAATGTGATCCAACCGGCGTCAGAAGAAAAAATTGAAGCATGTGAATCAGCTGTGATTATTACTTATGGAATGGGCGTGTACTGGGCAAAGGAAGCGGCACGCAATTTTCCCGATCAGATTGAAATCCTTGATTTACGTACACTCAATCCAATTGACTGGAATGCTATTGAAGATTCAGTAAAGAAACATGGACGGGCATTCGTCCTCACAGAAGAGCCTTTGTTAAATTCCTTTGCCGAATCCCTTGCCGGCAGGATTTCCAAAACATGTTTCAGTTCTCTGGATGCTCCGGTATGGACCCTGGGCGCTGCCGACCTGCCCGCTGTCCCGCTTAACATCGACCTGGAAAAAATGATGCTCCCGAATGCTGAAAAAATTAAGCATGCAATAGGGGAGTTGCTGGCATTCTAAGCGCGCTTCACTCTTAGTTCTTCACTCTTCGCTTAAAAGGGGTATCCAATCCCCACGTTCCAGATCACGGGTTCGCTATCTGCACCGTAAGGACCTGTAAAACTGAATTTATTGAGTACAAACCTGTCGCCTGCAGCCCGAGAAGGATCCCAGGCTTTAATTCCGATATCAAGACGCAAGACAAGAAAGGAAAAGTCGAAACGCAGGCCGAACCCGGTACCTATTGCGATTTCACTTAAAAATTTATCAAAGTAGAATTTGGTATTTCCTTGTCCGGCCCAGGGTGCAACAGTCTCAGAAGGTGGTGGCGCCGTCGCCTGGCTGAATAGCCATACGTTACCGGCGTCGATGAACAATGCGCCATTGACCACCCCAAAAAGTTTTTTTCTCCATTCTGCGCTCCCTTCCAGCATAATCTCACCTGGCTTTTCATACCGATAGTCGAAGAGGCCGTCTTTCGAGGGGTTGGTACTCAGTTGGGTTGGGAATGACCCTATTCCCAAACGCCGTGGGCGCCAGGCGCGCAAACTGTTGCTACCGCCCGTAAAATAGTATTTCTCATAAGGTAAGGCATCGTTGCTGCCGTAGGAGTATGCTACGCCAGAATTAAAATGGAAAGCAAATGAGGAATTTTTGCTAATGACTTTTTTTCTTCTGAAGTCAAACCCCAACCTGACGTACTTATAGAACTGAAGGCCTCTTTCGGTTGCGAATGTGGGTGTGTAAAAGTTAAACAACGTCCCACCGCTTTCAGCCTGTATCCGCATAAAATATGAACTCTTTTCAGTGTTGCCGTAATTGTTGGGATTCCACGTCATTGCGAAGATCATGCTGCTCACCAGTGAGGGTTTGAATGAGTTGATCAGATTATTGCCCTGGTTGGCCTGCAGCGCTCGCAATGTGCTGTCGAATCCTGGGCTTGTAGTCGATTCTATAATCTGCAGGTTGAGGAGTGTAAATGAATATTGGGTGGTTCTTTTATTTTCCCAAGTATATGTTATAGATGCATTCACGTTTGACCGAACATATTCAGGACGATCGGTATAAATATATCCTACAAGCAATTTTGTCTTCGGATTGTATTTACCAAGTCCCTCTGATGCCTTGCCAAGCGGAAACAGGAACTGTGGGAATGTAATGGATGCGTTTATGGATGCTTCCGTGCTTTTATAAATGTTTCCCAGTTGGGTCGCCGAAGCCACACCTTCAAATCCATAACGGCCATTTAATTCAAAAATCTCAAGTCCCTGAAAAATATTTCGCTTCTTAAAGCTCAGACTGTAATAAGGGCCGGGGAATCCCTGGGTTACAGTCACACCCGCTTCATTCGTCCAGGCATAACGATCCTGTTTGCTGGTAAAGACATTGGCAATGAATTTTCCACCCGAAGTGTCATAGTTGATATTAACAAATTTGAATACATCCAGGTTAGCCAACTGTCTTTGGGTTGAGAAAGTATTGGTTCGGCTGTACAAGCTGTCATGGTGCAGAAAGACGCGTTGTGTGAGAATTTTTTTACTGTATTGATCAACGAAATAATTATAGCGGATACCATGGTATAGCTTGGATTTTCTTTTAGCTGAATCACTTTTCTCACCAGCATCAGTTGTAAAGGTGATTGAATCAATTTTAAAGACTTTGTGGCTGTTCCTGTTGACAGGATCCGATATGGAAATCCGCAAGGCGATGGTGTGCTTATGTTTATAGGTAGTATCAACCTGGAAATCGACATACTGCTTGCTGAAGTCGTAATAGCCATTGTCTTTCAACAGCAGATCGATGCGATCACGCTCATCGCTCAGTTTTTTCTGATCGTAGTTCTCTCCAGGATTGATTTTTCTTTCGCCCTCATAGTGGCGAAGTATTCGCATCACGGAGCTGTCGGCAACCCGGTAGAGCAGGGTATCATAAACAAAGGGACGGCCTGGCGTGATGATATATTTCACATTCACACGTTTCTCACTTTCATTGATATTGGCAACTGTTTTTACTTTAAAATATCCTTTGTTAAACATGTAGGCATCAATCCTCTCCACAGTGGCCTTGACCGCAGATGAATCGTAGACAGCAACTTTTTCTCCCCACTGCATGGGCAAGTTTCCGTTTTCAATTTTGAAATTGAAGTCATCAACTTTTTGCTGCTTGCGAAATTTCAGGTTATTGATTTTTTGCTGACTTTTGGCGGCGGCAATTTTTCGATCAAGTTTCGCCTCCTTCTTGGCCTTTTTTCTTATAAAATCATTTTTACTCCGGGTGAGCCATGACGATTCGCGGTTGAATGCTTTCAGACCATAGTAATACATCCAGGCCAGTGAGTTGAATGTCCAGAGGAATTTCTTATTGGCTTTCTGAACATAGATATCGTTGAGACCTGATTTATCAATGTTCCTGGGGGCGCTGATAGACTGGCTGTTGAGCAGCTTTTGATTGGGCTCAAGGTATCGCGTCGCACTGCATCCGGCCAGGAGCAGCAGGGTACAAAGTCCAATCGAAATTTTGGTAACTTTCCACCGGGGGTATGACATGATTTCTAAAACCAAAGCGCGCTATATAAAATCCTTGCAAGTACGGAAATACCGTCAAGAGGAGCAATGCTTTATCGTACAGGGAGCCAAGGCGGTGACGGAAACATTGGCTTCGGATTTTGAAGTGACCCTCGTGGCGGGCACGGAAGCATTCCTTGATCCGATTAAACGGCAGTTGGAAAAGGTTGGTGATGTGCTCTATGCTGCTGAGGAGGAATTGAAAACGCTGGGCTCTCTGGAATCCAACAATGCGGCGCTTGCAGTCGTCAAAATGAAACATCAGGCGGAGCCGGAGCTTCCCAAAAAAGAATATGGCCTCGTATTGGATGATATCCGGGACCCGGGTAACCTGGGAACCATCATCCGAACTGCTGATTGGTATGGGATCACCAGAATTTTTGCTTCGGCGGGAACAACTGATTTTTATAATCCCAAAGTGATCAACGCTA
>DAOMZK010000148.1:0-6244 GCA_035438035.1 Cyclobacteriaceae bacterium
TTTTTTTCCAGATTATTAATATGCAAACTTTGAATTACAAACATTCCTACCGAAACCAATGTGACGATGGTATTCGACAGATTGGCATACGGCAAATGCAAAATCTTTACAATAGCACTTGCGATGATGACCAACGCACCTACAGCGTATAATGATTTATAGAATGATTTCCCTGATTTCATAATTGGCTAATGTTAAAGGCTACTTTTAAAATGATACTGTCCTGAACCAATTTCCATCACTTCATATCCAGTCTCTTTACCCCCAATTTTTATTTCTTTGGACTCAGCTATCGACTTTCCATTTTCCATTACAACACCATTGTTTCCTGCAGGCACGTAAACCGTTGCCGTGGTGTTGGGTGGAACATCCACGTCAAGTGAAAAACTGGCCCCATCTTTTTTCCATTCGGATTTTACTTTACCATACAAGGTTTGCAGTTCAGCCTTCATGGTGGTAAAATTCCCGCCCGGATGAGGCTTGACAATAATTTTTTTATAGCCGGACCCTGATTCTTCCGTATCTATCCCAGCAGCTACCCGGTACATCCAGTCGCCAATGGCACCATAGGCGTAGTGATTGAACGAATTCATCCCAGGTGTCTGAAACGTGCTGTCGGGTTTGATACCATCCCATCTTTCCCAAATGGTAGTGGCTCCCATTTTTACAGGATATAACCAGGAGGGATAAGTTTCCTGCAAAAGCAATTGATAAGCAACATCGGGGTAACCAAAGCGGGTGAGCACATGACACAAGTAAGGCGTCCCAAGAAAACCTGTCGTCAGGTGATTGTTGTAGGATTTGACATTCTGCGCCAATTTTTCCGCGGCCTGTGCACGAAGTGATTCCGGAAGCATGTCAAAATTCAACGCCAGTACATAAGCCGTTTGCGTACTGGAAACCAGGCGGCCACCGGGTGTAACATATTCCTGTATGAAAGCATCCTTTACCCGTTTCAACAACGAGGAGTAGCGGTCAACATCTTCTTTCTTTCCCAATACAGTGGCCGCATTCACCATCAATTGCGTGGAGTGAGCAAAAAATGTCTGTGCAATCAGGTACTTGTCCGTCACTGCTGCTCTCCCATCATTGTCGTCAAAGGGCCGGTAGAAAAGCCAGTCACCGAAATGAAATCCTCGGTTCCAAAGATCATGGGTACTGTTGCGTTCCATAAAACCTACCCACGATTTCATACTCTCATATTGTTCCTCCAGCACTCTTTTATCCCCATACGCCAGGTACATATTCCATGGAATAATCGCGGCTGCATCCGCCCATCCTGCTGAGCCAACCGCATTCGTACCCAAAACATTGGGAACCACATAAGGCACACTGCCATCCACCTGGTCGGCTGCCACATCTTTCAACCACTTCACAAAAAAATTATGAACATCAAAATTGAAAGCTGCTGTGCGGGAGAATGCCTGCGCATCGCCCGTCCAGCCCAGTCGTTCATCGCGCTGCGGACAGTCTGTGGGTACGTCCAGAAAATTACCCCGTTGCCCCCACTGGATGTTGTGCTGCAACTGATTAATTAAGGGATTCGAAGAAGAAAACCTTCCCGTTGGTTTGATATCCGAATACAAGGCAGTCGCTGTAAAATTTTCCAAAACAATATCCCCGGGATAACCTTCCACTTTGATGTACCGAAACCCCTGGAATGTGAAATGGGGTTCAAATGTTTCTTCTCCCTCTCCCCTTAAAATAAAAATATTGCGTTGCCTGGCAGGCCGGAGATTCTCGGTGTAGAAATTACCGGCCTTGTCAAGTACTTCCGCGTGGTAGATCGTGATTTTGTCGCCGGCCTTGCCCTTTACTTTTACTTTTGCCCAACCCGTCAGGTTCTGACCAAAGTCAATGACCTTTTCACCCTTTGGAGTGGGAATCAATTTAACCGCATTGAATGCTTCGTGCTTCCGTATGGGTTCATTATAGGATGCAACCAAGTTGACTGATTGCTCCTTTTCCACCACTGCCGACCAGTCAGAATCATTGAAACTGTTTGTATTCCAGCTCAACTTCTCCTTGCGTGCATCAATCGTTTCTCCGTGATAGATCTCAGAACTCAGAATACTGCCGGTTGAACATTTCCACGATTTGTCGGAAATGACCATTTCTTTGGTTCCATCATCATATTGAATTTCGATCTGTGCGATCAACGAAATGGATTTTCCATAAAAATTTCTTTGTTTGGCAAATCCAATGTCACCCCTGTACCATCCGCTTCCCAATACAACTCCAATCACATTGGTATTCGAAGTAATAAGCGGCGTGACATCGTAGGCCTGGTAGGCCAGCCGCTTGTTATAACTGGTCCAGCCTGGCGTAAGGCACGCGTCACCGACCCTTTTCCCATTAATGAAAGCTTCGTATAAACCTTGAGCTGTAATAAATAATGTAGCAGAGGCAATTTTTTTTGGCGTCGAAAATGATTTTCTAAAATAAGGACTTGGTCTGTCTACCGTATCCTCCTGGAATCCAGCCTGAATCCATTTTGCTTTCCAGTCTGATGGCTTCAGTAAACCCATTTGCCATGATGACGCCCAGGTCCATGCTGTTGCTTTGCCTGTATTGTCCCAGATTCTTACCTGCCAGAAATATTTTCTTCCAGATTCGAGTACAGGACCGCCATACGGAACAAAAACAGACTGATCCGACATTATTTTTCCAGAATTCCAAACATCTGCTTTTGAAAGTCTGCTGATATCACTACTGACATGAATTTCGTAGGCTGTTTGCATAACATTCCGTTTGCCCGATTCCAATTGCCAACTGAATCGCGGAGACAATACATCAATGCCAACGGGATTAACAAGATCTTCAATCTTTGGATTCAGAATCTTTGTTTGAGATTGGGCAACGCCAGAAATAAAAAGGAAGACAAGAAATATTTTAAAATTCTTCATATCCACGATTTAAGAAAAAAGAATCCAGCGTGGAATTCAAATTCCACGCTCACATAAATTCCATCGAATCAGAAACTGTATATCAGGCCACCACTTCAAAGCTCTCCGCTGAAGCGCGTTTCATGTATTCTTCCAGGTCAAAGGGAATATCTCCGCCTTCCAGCAGGCTGCCTTCCGGAACAGGGGGATAGATTTCATCGTAGGTTTTCACCAGGTTCATAAATACCCGGCGATAGACGTGGGTACGATTGATTTTGGCCGGATCATCCATGCCGGCAGCACCCATCAATTCCACAAAACTTTCGACCGTATTTTTATGGAAGTTGGCCACGCGTTGCATTTTGTCCTCCACCACAAGACCTTTCATAAAATAGGGGTCCTGAGTTGCCACTCCCGTGGGGCAGGTATTCTTGTTACACTCCAGGGCTTGTATGCAACCCAGTGCCATCATCATGGCGCGGGCACAGTTACACGTATCAGCACCCAATGCCATAGCGCGCAGAATATGAAACCCGGTCAACACTTTTCCTGAAGCAATCAGTCTCATTTCTTTGCGCAGGCCAAAACCGGTAAGTGCACTGTCTACAAATGCCAGCGCATCCAACAGCGGCATTCCCACGAAGTTGGTAAACTCCGGAGGTGCTGCACCTGTTCCTCCTTCACCGCCATCTATTGTAATAAAGTCCGGATAAATATTCAATTGTACCATGGCTTTGCAGATGGAAAGGAATTCGCTCTTACGGCCCACGCAAAGTTTAAATCCAACCGGCTTGCCACCAGATAGTTCGCGTAATTTTTTAACAAAAAGTAAAAGCTCCTTCGGTGTCGAAAATGCACTGTGAAAAGGCGGAGAGAATACAGTTGTCCCTGGTTTCACCAATCGGATAGCGGCAATCTCCGGAGTATTTTTCTTTGCCGGCAGAATTCCACCATGACCCGGTTTGGCTCCTTGTGAAAGTTTGATTTCTATCATCTTCACATTTGGCCGGGTGGCATTGGCCTTGAATGCATCATCGGAGAAATTTCCATCTTCCGTGCGGGCGCCAAAATATCCCGTACCAATCTGCCAGATGATGTCGCCGCCTGGCGCCAAATGATATGGACTTAATCCTCCTTCTCCTGTGTTGTGAGCAAATCCTCCGATTTTTGCACCACTGTTCAATGCGAGGATTGCATTTTGACTGAGCGATCCGAAACTCATGGCAGAAACGTTGAGTACACTCATTTCGTATGGTTGCTTGCAATCTTTACCACCAAAGCGAATCCGTGGGTTATGATCCATCTTATGGAAATCCTTGGGGGCAATGGAGTGCGTGATCCACTCATATCCTTCAGCATACACATTGAGCTGAGTACCGAAGGGAACGGTATCAATTTGTTTTTTGGCCCGCTGGTAAATCACTGAGCGTTCATTGCGGTTGATGGGTGCTCCATCCGTATCCGATTCTACAAAATATTGTTGAATCTTCGGTCTGAGGTCTTCAAAAACATAGCGCAGACGCCCGGCTACAGGAAAGTTGATCCTGATGGATTGTCTTTTCTGAACCATGTCCTGAATGCCCATTAATATGACAGGTCCTACCAGAATGAAAAGAAATAATGCGTCAACCCAGTAATAAGACCATACAATGATGAATGCGGAGACGACAATACTGCCAACTACAAATATTTTTCTCATAGATAAGGGAGGTTAGTAGTCAAATATAATTATTGATTCGGATTAAGAATAGTCGTTTTTGGCTTTATTTGATAGGAATTGTTGACTGTCAACCTCAATCCGGCTGAGTCAAATGAGAATTTCGGAAATCCGTCCGGAAAGGGCGCTACACGGTGAAATACCTACGCGACTTTCATCTCCACAATCCCTTTCTGCTTGTGAATCTTTACCTCAAACAATCCAAGCATAACCGCATTCATCCGGTTTTCTGACATCTGTGCATGAGTTGTTTCGGGAAGGAAAACCGTCAGATCCAAAACGGCTTGAACAAATTGAATTTGTCTGCATAGGAGGCCTGTCCACTGTTGAAAGGTTTGCGACCAGTCTTCGAGATACTTCGCTGAATGGTCTTTGCCGTCCCATAAAAACTCAAGCTGATTTTCACCAAACTTAAAGCGGTAAATCCCGGCTATGTTTTGATAAAATGGGTACAGGGGTTTCAGGTCTTTAGGATAGTAAGAAGCTATTTTTTCGCTGAAAACGTCATTCAAACCCAGGGGATTGTTAATCCTTTGATAGGATTCAACGGCCGTGTCGATCAGCTTGGTGAGTAGATAGTCCTGCTCCCGAAGTTGCGCTTCCTCGAGGAGGTAGTTCTTGTCTTGCGCGAAGAATTTTCTTACCACGCCGTGAAGGGTTTTGTAAAGGTAAATAAAATTCCTTTGAGAGATGAACGGGCTGAGTCCCCACAGTACAAGGAAATGGTTGCTGGTCACTGGCTTGCTGGTTGATTTCTGTGAAATAAAGCATTCCAGTGATTTCAGAATCTGTCAAAAATCAAATAAACACCTCAATGTTGCGCATTACCTTTTGAAGAAACAGTTCATCAACACCGTCAAAATCGTTGAGTTTATCAGAGTCTATATCGAGTACCAGCGCAACCTCGCCATTCTTAAAAGCCGGCAACACGATTTCTGATTTTGAATCTGAACTGCATGCAATGTGTCCCGGAAATTCATCCACGTTCGGGACAATGATGACGCTTCTTTCTTTCCAGCTCGCGCCGCAGACTCCTTTGCCGAGTTGAATTCGGGTGCAGGCGATGGGCCCCTGGAAAGGTCCCAGTACCAGCTCATTCTCCTTCACCAGGTAAAAACCAACCCAGAAAAAATTCATGGTTTGTTTCAGGGCCGCTGCAATATTGGAGAGATTGGCCACGACGTCCTTTTCATCGCCAACGAGTGCTGCAATCTGAGGCAACAGGGTTTGATACCGTTCGCTTTTTTCAGTTGAGGAAGCTATGATAAGTTGTTCAGCCATTCGGCGGTGGAGAAGAATTGGATGGTGATTCCTGTGTCGTTTCTGTAGGTATAGGATTCAGTTCAGTCGCCTGTAAGTCCACTTTTCCCTGTTCAATGTGCAATGTCACCTCTCCCGTTTCTTTCTCTTTGAAAAATCTTCGTTGAAACAGAAGTATGGAGGCCACACCAATAAAAATAGAGGAGTCTGCAATGTTGAAAACAGGACTGAAAAATTCAAAGTAAACCCCGCCTGTGAAAGAAACACACTCGGGCCAATAAAAATAAAATATCGGGAAGTAAAGCATGTAAATCAGCTGGCCATGAAACAACGGCGTCGGAAAAATTTCGGGAACAATGTTGAGAAATTCTCCATAAAAGAT
>DAOMZK010000149.1:0-6223 GCA_035438035.1 Cyclobacteriaceae bacterium
ACGATAGCTGCAGTGAGTGCAGCGAACGCCAGACCTTTCAGTCCGACGGGAAGCAAATTGAGCAAGATCGGATACGCACGATCGGGATTGATCTCTCCTCCCACCATCATTTCCTGTTGGAACATACCATCCTTGTGCAGCACATACGCGGCGATACCCGGCAATACCACAATTACAGGCATGAGCAATTTCAAAAATGCGGCGAACAAAATTCCGTTTCTGGCTGTCGGGAGACTGGCACCCAGGGCACGCTGCGTGATGTATTGATTGCATCCCCAGTAATTTAAGTTCACAATCCACATACCACCGAGTAAAACGGTTAGTCCAGGAAGGTCCAGGAAGTTGGGATTATCATGTTCGAAAACCATGTGAAAGTGATCATCAGCTTTGTCCAGCAGTAATTTGAATCCGCTGATCATGCCTGAACTGTTGTAATGTTCAGCTACAAGTTCAAGCGCGAGGTAGGTCGTCGCCAGTCCGCCCAGGATGAGAAAAAATACCTGGATAACATCCGTGTATCCGATTACTTTCATTCCTCCCAGCGTGATGATGATGGAAAAAACAGCGAGGCCCGTCATGCACACCCAGAAATTTATTCCGGAGATAGTGCTGATAGCCAGTGCGCCGAGATACAGTATGGAAGTAAGATTGACGATCACATACAACAGCAGCCAGAAAACCGCCATGATGGTGCTCACTGTACCGCTGTACCGCTGGGTGAGGAACTGCGGCATGGTATAGATTTTATTCTTCAGGTAAATGGGCATGAAGAACAGGGCCACAATCATCAGGGTCGCTGCCGCCATCCACTCATATGTAGAGATAGCCAATCCCATTTTAAATCCCGATCCTGACATCCCGATCATTTGTTCGGCTGAAATATTGGAGGCAATCAGCGAAGCACCGATGGCCCACCAGGTGAGGGAGCCTTCCGCCAGGAAGAAGTCCTTTGAATCAGGCGTGGCTTTCTTTTTCTGGTTGTATATCCAGTAGCCGTAGGATGCGACAATGACAAAATAGACCAGGAAAATAATGTAATCAAAGATCTGAAGTTGCTGCATAGTGGATGATTAAGACAATTGATAATTGTGCGTCTTTCAATTAAGGAAGGTTAATCTGGTGGACGCCACGGGATAGTTTAACTGAATAAAAATCGGGTTCTCGTTTAAAAGTAGCAAAATATTTTTTACGAACCGTCTCTTTAAAAATTCCTTCATAGTTTTTTTGAACCAGGTTGATTGTGCAACCGCCGAACCCCCCGCCCATCATCCGTGCTCCGGGCACCTTGCTCTTATCTTCCTCCGCCTGGAGTACGAGAAAATCAAGTTCTTCGCAACTTACGTCATACGCCTGGCTGAGACCCCAATGGCTCAGGTACATCAACTCGCCAAAGGCTTTCAGGTCATTCTTTTTCAACGCTTCGGCTGCTTGTGCTGTCCGGACTATCTCCTCTATCACGAACAGGCATTTCACAAAAGTGTCCTCACCCAGCTTATCCTGATTTTCATATAAGGCTGTCCTTGACACATCCCGGAGCGTTTTCACAGCAGGATGTTTTTTACGGATGACTTTAACCCCTTCTTCACAGGAAAGCCTGCGGTCATTGTAGGCAGATGCGGCAAGAGTGTGCTTGACTTTTGAATCAATCAGAATGATGGAATGACTTGAACTCAATGCGGGCAAGACTTCATGTTTAAGCGACTGGCAATCCAGCAGTAAAGCTGAACCTTCCTCACCAAAGAGACTGGCATACTGGTCCATGATACCACAGTTCACTCCTGCAAATTCATTCTCCGCGTATTGCGCGACTTTCACGAGCTCGACTTTGCTGAGGCCACATTTAAAAATCTCATTCAGAGCAAACGCAAATCCTGAACACAGTGCAGCGGATGAAGAAAGACCGGCGCCGGCAGGAATATCGGAGGTAAAGATGCAGTCGACACCATCGATGGCGAGACCTTTACGAAGAAAGGCGTCAATCACTCCCATCAGGTAATTCACCCAGCTCTCTCCCGGATTAAGATCATGGATGGAAAAAGTAACACCTTCATTGAAATCACTTGCATAAATATTACACTTGTCATTACGGCCCGGCGCTATTGCGAAAATAAAATGCTTGTCAATGGCAGCAGGCATCACCAGACCGCCATTGTAATCAACATGTTCACCGATGAGATTGATCCGGCCAGGGGCCGTAAACAGGAAAGGGATCTTGTTGAATCGCTTCCAAAAATCGTCAGCGAGTTGAATGGCAGAATCAGGCATCCTGCAAGTTTAATAAAGATGACATTTAACCCAAAAGCGAACACCTATATTCGTAATCGAACGCTAACGAGTGTGAGGAACAGGCCTTTCATATCAAAAACCACAATTATGCTGTCTGGTATATCATTTGTCTGACCAGTCACAAATTCAGTCACCATGATAAAGAACTATATCCTCCTGTTTGCCCGGAATCTGCGAAGGCAGAAAATGTTCTCCTTTATCAATTTACTGGGTCTGACGGTCAGTATTTGCAGTACCCTGCTGATCTACCTCTATGTGAGAAATGAATTCAGCTATGATCGTTTTCATAAAGATGCCGACCGTATCTATCGTGTCAACCAGACTTTCATCTGGGGTGAAGGCGACAAAAACCAGTTTGCTTCCACTGGGCCCGGGGTGGCCAATGCGCTCAAGGAAGAGCTACCTGAAATGGAACTCATTACGAGCATTCATACACCCGGCGACTACATTATCTCTTATACCAACGAAAAAAATGAGGTAATCTCCTTCGAACAGGATTTCATTTTTGCCGCAGATTCAAATTTCTTTAAAATGTTCACGTTTCCCTTCACCCATGGTTCACCGGAAGGTGCCTTGCTGCAGGCCAACACACTGGTTATGACAGAAACGACGGCAAAAAAATATTTTGGAGAAATCAACCCGGTGGGAAAACTCGTCAGGCTGACGGCCGGCGACACGGAGCAGACTTTCGAAGTTACCGGTGTAATTCAGGACACGCCTGAAAATTCTTACCTGAAATTCAATGCACTCCTTTCCATGACCAGCTTCCCGGTGATCAAAAAACTCTACTGGAGCTGGGTGTGGACACAATTGGAAACCTTTATCCGCGTTGCACCTCATACCGACATTGAAAATACACGCGCCAAGCTGGCGAAGATTCCTCCCAAGCATGCAGAGCAATCGACGAAAGCGGCCATGGGGATGACGTATGAAGAATATGTCAAGTCGGGAAAAAAATGGGAGCTATTCTTACAGCCTCTAACCAGCATTCACCTTCCTTCTTCGATCGTGTATAACCGGCTCAACGACGCGGGCAACATCACCATTATTTATGCCCTGATCGGAGCCGCCATTTTCATTGTGCTGTTGTCCTGCATTAATTTCATGAACCTGTCGACTGCACAGTTCACGAGGAGAATTAAAGAAGCCAGCATTCGCAAAATAATGGGACTGGGAAGAGGTACATTGAGTGCCCTCTACTTTTTGGAGGCCTTCAGTTTTTGCCTGCTGGCCCTGGTAGCTGCGTTGGCATTTACACAAATCCTGCTCCCGGGTTTTAATTCCATAACAGGAAAAGGGCTGCAACTCAGCCTCGCGACCGATCCCACACTGATGATTTCCATTTTGATTCTGATGATTGTCATGGCACTGCTGGCCGGAAGCTATCCTGCCTTTTTCCTCACCGCCTTCAATCCTGCGGAAGCGCTTCGTGGTAAATTAAAATCCGGTACTGGCGGGAAAAAGTTCAGGAACGGACTTGTAATCTTTCAATTCAGTGTTTCCATTTTCCTTATTATCTGTACCTCCGTGGTGTACCGGCAACTCAACTTCTTTTCTAAAAAAGATCTGGGCTTCAACAAGGAAAACCTGCTGGTACTCGAAAATGTCAGCTATACTAAAAATGGCGAGAGCCTGGCCAATGACGCCGTAAACGTACCCGGTGTGGTCAGTGCAACCTGGTGCACTTCATTGCCCCCGACGGTGTGGGGAGGAGATACTTTCAGCGCCGGCGAGAAAGAGGAAAAGAAATTGCCACTCAATTTCACCAATGTAGATGAACAATTCATCCCCACCCTCGGCATTAAAATGAAAGTCGGCCGAAATTTCTCAAAAGATATTCCCGGCGACGTCGACCGTGTGATTCTCAATGAGACCGCGGTGAGAAAAATCGAATGGGATCTGGATGAGACGGTTATCGGAAAATCCATACGATATCCAGGAAGTGAAAGAAAATTTGAAGTAGTCGGTGTGATGTCGGATTTTAACTACTGGTCCCTTCAATCACCCATTGAGCCGATGGCCATTTTCCACATCAAGAACAAATCATTTCAATATCCACGTGATAAACAGTTTGTCGCCATTCGTATTGCGGCTCAAAACAGCGATGAATGGGCTGTGACGTTAAAAGAGTTGAACAATCTGTGGAAAGTTCATGCCGGATCAGTTCCGTTCCAATACCTTTTTGTAGACCAGGCCTTTGCGCAGACATTTAAAACCCAACAGCAATTCGGCAATGTGCTGACCGTGATGGCAATATTGGCCATCCTGATCGCCAGCCTCGGATTGCTGGGCATGATCATCTATACCCTTGAGCAACGGACAAAAGAAATTGGAATACGCAAAGTCTCCGGAGCCTCTATATGGAATATCCTCACACTCATTTCCAAAGAATATACCCGACTGATTGTGATAGCATTTGTGATCGGTGCGCCGCTCTCTTATTGGATCATGAAACAGTGGCTTCAGGACTTCGCCTTCCGGATTCCGTTGACGATTGGAATATTTTTGCTGGCCGGTGCAGGAACGCTTCTCATTGCTGTGTTGATTACCAGCTATCATTCTATCCAAGCAGCTTTGATGAACCCGGTGGATGTGTTGAAGGATGAGTGATTCAGGATGCGGGTTGCAATGTAGCAGCCGAAGTAGCCCCTGCAACTTGAAACTTCGATTATTTTTTCTCCAACCCCAAACTCCATCCCAGGCTTGCGGCTACGATAATTACGAGCAGCCATGAAGAAGCCATGGTGATTTTGTTGCCGATCATGTACGGTTTCGGCTCAAAAGAAAACTCAATGGAGTGTTTTCCTGCAGGAACTTCCAATGCCCGAAGCACATAGTCTGCCCGCAGAATCGGCACTTCCTTGCCATCAATTTTTGCATGCCACCCTTTCGGGTAATAGATCTCTGAAAAGACTGCCAGTCCATCGTAAGCAGATTGCGATTCATACTTGATATAGGGTGGCTTTAGTTCCAATTGTTGGATGTAGGCCAGGCTGTCTTTTTCATATGCAGTGGCTGCTACTTTGAATTTAGTAACATCCACAACCGCAGTCTCCAGCGTATTGATGGATTGCAGTTTGCTCAATTCTTCATTGGCTGAATTAACGGACTGAACGTCTTTGATAAACCAGGCAGCGCCATTGGCAAAATCATTCGTGAAAAAATCCGTCCGCTTTTGTCCATTGATATAATACTTCACATTCATCATACTCATGACGCCGTGTTGTGGAAGGAAAAGTCTTCCTGTGCTGTTGTACTGACCTACCATAGCCTGCAGCTCAGGACCAAGGCAGGAGTCCATGAGTTCTTCATATCGGTGCAGTCGCGCTCCGCTGTAACCGCCGGTAGCCCTGAAATAATAAGAATGATTGCCTTCACCGCGTTCTGAATAAATGCGGAATGGGGTCTTGTCTTTACTCAATTCCTTTTCCGAATCCCACATTTCAAATGTGGTGTTACGTTTGCGTTCAAACTTATCTTGGGAAATGAAACGGCGGTCCACCATTGGCAGATCAAAAAGCATCAGCACTATCAGTGACCCCAACAATATCCATTCTTTGATCCATTTCTTCAGGAAGGCATACAAGGCAGCCGCAAAAATCAACATGAACCAGAAAGATCGCCAGGCATCTGACTTGAGTAGTTCCATGCGATCTTTTTGCAGTGCCGATCTGAACCAGGCAGGGAACCGTTCTTCACCGGGTTTTAGGAAATCGGCAAATCCTCCAGTCAATGCAATCAGGAGGCACATGCCCACGGTAAGCACACTTACCCATATCAATTTATTTTGATTCACTTTACTCCAGCCCTCCCGCAAAAGCTTTTCCAATCCCAGGAGGCCGAGAAGCGGCATGGCAAATAGCATGATGACGAGCGCAAAAGTTACAGACCGAAGTTTGTTGTATCCTGGCAGGTAATCAAAGATGAAATAGTTAAA
>DAOMZK010000150.1:0-6215 GCA_035438035.1 Cyclobacteriaceae bacterium
AGCAATAGGCGCATCGTTGACCGGTGTAACAGTGATTGAAACAGTGGCAATATTCGAATCCACACTTCCGTCATTTGCCTTGAAAGTAAAATTGTCAGGGCCATCATAGTTGAGCGTCGGTGTATAGGTGACAGCAGGCGCGGTGCCAGACAATGTTCCGTGAGCAGGTGGCGATACGATACTATAGGTTAAAGCGCTCCCTTCAGCATCAGTTGCAGAAAGATTAATGGCAATGGCCACATCTTCCGGAAGTGTTATAATTTGATTGGCAGCAATTGGAGCATCGTTTATTGCGGTAACCACGATAGAAATAGTCGCAGCATTGGAAGTCACCAGGCCGTCATTGACAGTGAAAGTAAAATTGTCCGGTCCATTATAATTTAGTGCAGGAGTGTAGGTAATCGCAGGCGCCGTGCCCGAAAGAATGCCATGCACAGGAGGTGTGACGATAGTGAATGTCAAAGGATTTCCATCAGCGTCATTTCCGGTTAATGTGATGGGTAATGCCGTGTCTTCTGTCGTGGTCAATGCCTGGTTGTTGGCTATAGGGACGTCATTGACTGGGCTGATAGTAATTGAAACCGTGGCGACGTTCGAATCGGAGTTTCCGTCATTGGTCTTGAATGTAAAATTGTCGGGACCGTTGTAATTCGCGAATGGTGTATAGGTCAGGTTAGCGCCTGATCCACTGAGCGTGCCGTGGGTTGGATTTGCGACTATGATAAATGTAAGTACATCTCCGTCAACATCACTCCCCGTAAGCACAATGGCTTTAACCTGGTCTTCCGGGAGTGTAACAGCCTGGTTGTCGGCAACAGGTGCATCTTGTACAGGAGTTATAATAATGTTGACTGTCGCAATATTGGAGTCGATGAAGCCATCATTGGATTTGAAAGTGAAACTATCATTCCCATTGAAATTCAGCGATGGTGTGTAGGTAAGGTTTGCACCACTGCCTGACAGCGTTCCGTGAGTTGGTCCGCTGACGATAGAATAGGTGAGAGGTCCTCCATCGACATCGGTTGCCGACAGGGTGATGGCTTTGGGAGTATCTTCCGGGGTAGTAATATTCTGAGCTGTGGCTATGGGTGGATCATTTACCGGCGTAACCGTTATGGATACTGTGCCAGGAGACGCCGAACTGAAAATACCATCGCTGACCTGGAATGTGAATGCGTCTGGTCCAAAATAATTACTGTTGGGTGTGTACAACACAGTCGCTCCCGTGCCACTGAGTACACCATGAATCGGTGGAGTGAACACTGTAAATAATAATGGATCATTTTCTGCATCGGTCCCCGTAAGCGTAATATTCGATGAGATATCTTCCGTGATAGAAACAGATTGGCTCAGTGCCGCAGGTGCAGTATTGGGTTGCACGACAGTCACAGACGCGCTGGCCTGATTACCTCCAGATATCCCACAGGGAACACTCAACGCATCTTTTTGTGCCTTGGCAATGATCTTGTCAAATGACTGCAACGGTCCGCTTAATGGTACCGTCCAGATCGTGCCTACTGCAGTGTTGCCCTGCACTTCTCTGGGCGTCGCACTCCAGATCGGAGCCGCATCAGTTCCTCCGATCCGTGTATAAATCTCTACTTTAATATAGATGTTGGGATCACAGGTTCCTGAGATTGCCACCTGTCCGGCTCTTACAGGAATATCGATTGTTGGTTTATTGACTTTATCTTTTTCAAAACCACCGCAGGTTGGGCAAAGGTCATCGATGGAAGTGGGACACTGGTTATCTACCAGGTCAGTGAAGGCGCAGTTGTTGCAGCCCGCATAGGGAGCTGCATTGTTATCCACTCCAGAGATGTCGGCAATGTGCCCGGACATGGCACAGGTGGCAGACACATTGGAGACCGCTGAAAATCGCAAGCCACTACTGCTGGTAATGCCAAAAGCGGCAGCAAGCTGATCAAAGGGAACAAAGAAGTCATAAAAAAAATCAGGATCACCGCAGGTCACTTCATCAGCGATGGAAATCTGGAAATTTGTTGCAATGGGATAACTCAGTTGAGGTGTGGGCCAGCCGCTAATCCCGTCAATGTTGTATACATAAACGCCGGCGTTGTTGCGTTTGATGAGCGTGATGTCGACTTCAAATCCCGGGTTGCCTGCATTGGTATTGGGATCTGTCGCACCGAAGAGTCCATCGGTGTCCAGCAGAATGGTCCATGATTCAACGCTTGGGTTATCATCGCCAACACGAAACCTGAATATGAGGTTATTTCCAGCCTTAACTGCATATACAGAATGACCTTTGCTGTCCGGAATAAGGTCGGTGATACCGCACGAGTTGCCGGTGTTATCACCGGGTACGTCACCGTTACCCACCTGGGGTATGCCAAACATCGGAATCTCAAACTCGTCGACGTAGTATCCGTCATTCGAGAACCCCGCAGTAGTCTTCGAAACAAATCCGTCTTGATTCGGGTCCATTACGCTGGTTGTGGCAGCCCTGATAATTCGGCCCCTTTGGGCAAAGGTTACCACGGAAAGTATTAGAAATGCAAAAAGCAGCAGAAGGCCCTTTTTCACAAAAGTTGGATAGGTTGAATCAGAAAAATACGAAAAAAAGTCATTGACGGAGATTCAAAACCGAATGGATATGAATACCTGTTTGCAGGAAGGGGTAAGCCGACAGCGAACTTTGCAATCATTCAAAAACAAGGACATTCACCAGAAAACTGAATACAAGGCAGTCAGTATTCCTGCAATCAGCACTGAGCCCGTGGCAAAAGCTGGTGAGATGCAAAACATTGACGTATCAATTTCTATCTCTTTGTGATTGTCTTTAACGGAGTGATCCATAACACTCATGATGATCATCAGAAGCATTATAGTGATAAAAACAATGGACATACGATCCAGAAATGGATAATCAGGAAACCATCCATTGGTCCATACCGGAAGGAACTTGAGTACTGTGGAAAAGGGAATAGTCAGCAATGCACCCGCCATCGCAGCGGCTGTAGTGGTTCGTCTCCAGAAGAAGCCGAGCAGAAAAATAGCCAGCACACCCGGGGAAATAAATCCAACATATTCCTGGATAAACTGATAGGCCTGGTCGAGGGACCGAAGTGCCGGTGCAACGAGACAAGCTATGATCATAGAGACAATGACCGTCCACCGGCCGGTGAGAATCAGATTTTTTTCTGAGGCCTGCTTGTTGAAGAATTTATGGTAGATGTCAAGTGAAAAGATGGTGGCGATGCTATTAACTTTTCCTGCAAGGGATGCCACTATGGCTGCCGTTAATGCAGCGAAGGCCAGACCTTTCAATCCGGCAGGAAGCAGGTTAAGCAAAGTGGGATAGGCATGATCCGGTTTGAGTTCGCCCACCGCATTGACCATTTCAGCCTGGAACATTCCCTTTTTATGCAGGACATAAATGGCTATGCCCGGAAGTACAGCGATCACCGGCACCAGAAGTTTTAGAAACGCGGCAAAAAGAATTCCACTCCGGGCCGTCTGAAGATTGGCACCCAGCGCGCGCTGGATGATGTATTGATTGCATCCCCAGTAGTTGAGGTTGTTGATCCACATGCCGCCAAGTAAAACAGAAAGTCCGGGAAGGTCTTTGTAGTAGGGATGATCAGAATTAAAGATCATGTGGAAATGGGATGGTGCCTGTTCCTGAATGACGCGGAGTCCCGCAAGAAAATCTTTGCCATATCCAAAATGTTCTGACACCAGGTTCAGGGCAAGGTAGGTGGTGACCAATCCGCCCATGATCAACACCGCCACCTGGATCACATCCGTGTAACCAATGACTTTCATGCCGCCAAGTGTAACCACGATTGCGAAAGCTGCCAGTCCGATGATACAGGCAGTGAAAGAAATTCCTGAGACCGAGCTCACCGCCAATGCGCCGAGGTAAAGGATGGAAGTGAGATTGACAAACACATAGACCAGGAGCCAGAAGACCGCCATGATGGTACTGACCGTGCTGTTATACCGCTGTGAAAGGAATTGCGGCATGGTGTAGATTTTGTTCTTCAGGTATACAGGAACAAAAAATACCGCGACGATAATCAGGGTGGCAGCGGCCATCCATTCATACGTAGAAATGGCGAGGCCGAGCGCAAACCCGGAGCCGGACATGCCAATGAAATGTTCCGCGGAAATATTAGAAGCGATGAGCGATGCACCAATAGCCCACCAGGTCAGTGAACCTTCCGCGAGAAAAAAATCTTTTACCGCAATGCTTGTTGATCTTTTTCTGTAGTAGATGTAGAGACCGTAACCGGATACGACAATAAAGTAAAGCAGGAAGACGAGATAGTCGGCGGTGACGAGTTGATTCATATTCCAAAGGTGATAATTTTTTTTGCCACGGATTGAACGGATGATTAACGCGACGTTATCCGAATCATCAGATGTATAAGCATTTTAATATTCCGTGAAATCCGTGCAAATAATTTCTATTCCGCTTTTGATTTTTTCAGGAACAAGCCTGAAAGTTTAATGCCGAGTATAACACACACCCAACCCATGAGTATGCGGTGCACCGTATGATCGTCACTAACGTTGGAGAAGCTGCCGCTGATGCGCGCGACGTAGGTCATGAAGAAAACGAACCACACATAGAACTGGTAAATAAATCCCAGGCTGTTGAACCGTGATTCACTCATATGACCGGACTGTACACGCATCTGTAAGAATGGCATAATGAAAATGAGTGCATAGGCAAGAAAGCCGCCCGCTACACGGTAAGGCACCAGCTCGGTCCCGGATTGTGTGACAAAGCTCAGCAGTTCCACAAGGTGGATGCCGTGGGCCAAAGCGAAGGCGAGATAGAAGTTTTCTGACAACAAAGCCGATAGCGATTGTTTTTTCGCAGGCCAGAAGAGGAAGATGAAACTGAAAATGGCCAGCGAGAGCCTGCCCGACCACCGTGTGGTGATTTGCAAACCTTCAAGGTTCCAGCCAAATAGAGCGGTGGCAGCCAATGCCACGCCGGCTTCAGCGGCCACAACAAGCAACAGAGCGGTGCGGGTTTTCATGGAAACGAATATAGTGAAGTGGAGGGAATGGGTTTTTTAACTTTTGGCAAAGCGTCTATTCAAGAAGGAGTTTCTGACAATAATCATTTTTTACCCTGATGAAATGAAGCAGGTAAGCCGCAATGCCCTCTTAATTATGCCACAACAAACCCTGGGTTATGGCAACGAAAACAAAAGCACGCAGATACGTCTACTACTTCGGTGATGGTAAAGCCGATGGCAATGAGTCAATGAAAAATCTTTTAGGTGGTAAAGGTGCTAATCTCGCTGAGATGGCAAGCCACCCGAGGCTAAAATTGCCTGTTCCGCCTGGCTTTACGATCACAACAGAAGTTTGTACTTATTTCTATGCGAACAAAAAATCGTATCCAAAAGAATTAAAAACCCAGGTTGAAGGCGCATTGGCAAAGATGGAAAAGCTGATGGAAAAAAAGTTTGGCGATGCACGCAATCCATTGCTGGTTTCAGTCCGGTCTGGTGCGCGAAAAAGTATGCCCGGTATGATGGAAACCATTTTGAATGTTGGTTTGACAGAACAAACCATTCAAGGTTTGATTGACCAAACCGGCAATGAACGTTTTGCTTACGACGCTTACCGGAGACTGATCATGATGTATGCCGATGTCGTGATGGAAAAGGCAGGTGGTATTGAAGTAAAGAACGGCAAGGGCATCCGCAAAATGTTGGATGAAAAGTTGGAGATACTCAAACAAAATCAGGGTTATGCCAGCGATACGGACTTAACGGTTGATGAGCTGCGTATGTTGGTGAAGGAATATAAACACATTATTTATAAAGTGTTGGGTAAAGAATTTCCGGACAACCCATGGGAACAACTGTGGGGTGGCGTGGGCGCTGTGTTCAGCAGTTGGAATGGTAAGCGTGCAATAGAATACCGCAACATTGAAAAAATTCCACATGATTGGGGCACAGCGGTTAATGTGCAGGCCATGGTATTTGGTAATATGGGCAACGATTGCTGTACAGGTGTTGCCTTCACACGGAATCCGGGTACGGGCGAAAATAAATTTTATGGTGAGTATCTGATCAACGCACAGGGTGAAGATGTGGTGGCGGGTATTCGTACGCCGGCTCCTATTAATGAATTTTCAAAAAATTCTCAGAGTGAACTGCTCACCACGCTCGAGAAGTTTATGCCAAAGCAATACAGAGAATTATTTGGTTATCAGAAGAGATTGG
>DAOMZK010000151.1:0-6168 GCA_035438035.1 Cyclobacteriaceae bacterium
CCTCAATCGCGGCATGGCCAATCAACGCTTCATCGTATGAAAAATCGTGGCCGAATATTTCCGCTATTTTAACAAGTACACGCCTCCCTTCACCGGTTACTTCCTTGCCAATACCATCTCCGGGAAGAATGATTATTTTTTTCTTCATTGTATTTCACTTATTCCGCAACCTGCAATTGCGAATGGGTATTATCAAATGACTTTATTTCTGTTCTCAGACTCAGTAAGTAATCTATATCATCATAGCCGTTAATCAGACAGGTTTTCTTGTACAGGTTAATATCAAAGTGTTCTTTGATTCCGGTCACAGAAAGGGTTTGCGCTTGAAGGTCGACGGTCAATTTAACCGATGGATCCTTGGTGATGAGTTCAAATAATTTTTTGAGAAATGAATCCGAAACTACCAGCGGAAGCAAGCCATTATTCAGCGCATTGTTTTTAAAAATATCAGCAAAGAAACTCGAGACCACCACCCGGAATCCGTAATCATACAGCGCCCATGCTGCATGTTCCCGGCTGCTGCCACATCCAAAATTTTTACCACCAACGAGAATTTTGCCTGAATAGACCGGGTCGTTCAAAACAAAACTTTTCACCGGACTTCCACCCTGGTCAAAACGCCAGTCCCTGAAAAGATTGTCTCCAAAGCCCTCGCGTGTTGTGGCTTTCAAAAAGCGCGCAGGAATGATCTGGTCCGTGTCGATATTCTCACCCGGCAGGGGTACTGCAGTAGATACCAATGTTGTGAACTTTTCTTTCATCAATTCATTTTTCGTAATTCATTGATAGTGGGTTGAATCTGACTATTGGTCGGCGAATAACCAACCACGAGCAACCCACAACCACTTATACCAAATCCCTCACATCCGTCACCTTACCTGTAATCGCAGCGGCGGCGGCACTCAGCGGACTCGCTAAAAAAGTCCTTGACTTCGGTCCCTGCCTCCCTTCAAAATTCCGGTTGGATGTGGAGATACAGTATTTTCCTGCAGGCACTTTATCCTCATTCATCCCCAGGCACGCAGAACATCCCGGACTTCTCAGTTCGAATCCAGCAGCTTCAAATATTTTATCCAGTCCTTCTTTTTTCGCCTGCTCTTCAACCTGCCTGGATCCTGGCACAACCCAGACTTCCACATTTGCTGCTTTTCTTTTGCCCTTCACGATATCGGCTACCATCCGAAGATCTTCGATTCGTGCGTTCGTGCAACTTCCGATGAAGACATAATCCACCGATTTGCCCAGAAGCTGTGACCCGGGTTCAAGACCCATATAGTCGAGTGATTTTTTGAAAGAAGCTTGCTCGTTGATTTCTTTTAATTCTTCAACCGTAGGTATCCGGTCTGTTACTGCCATCCCCATTCCGGGATTGGTGCCATAAGTGATCATGGGTCGAATATCGGCCGCATCAAATTTCAGGACCTTGTCATACGCAGCCCCTTCATCGGATTTCAGTGCTTTCCATTCCTGCACTTTGAGATCGAAGGCCTTGCCCGCCGGTGCAAACTTTCTTCCCTTGATGTAATTGAATGTCACTTCATCGGGAGCAATCATTCCTCCGCGTGCGCCCATTTCAATACTCATATTGCAAATGGTCATGCGCGCTTCCATCGACAGGCTGCGGATGGCGTCTCCGGCATATTCCACAAAATAACCCGTGGCCCCACTGGAAGAAATTTTTGAAATGATATACAGGATGATGTCTTTGCTGACAATGCCCTTACCCAGCGTTCCGTTGATTTCTATTTTCATGGTCATGGGCTTGTACTGCAGCACACACTGCGTGGCCAGTACTTGCTCCACTTCACTTGTACCAATGCCGAAAGCAATATTTCCAAAGGCGCCATGTGTAGAAGTATGACTGTCGCCGCAGACGATGGTCATGCCGGGAAGTGTTAATCCCAATTCAGGACCAATGATGTGCACAATACCCTGGAAGGGATGACCAAGGTCATACAATTCGATTCCAAAGTCTTTACAATTTTTACGAAGGGTTTCAACCTGGTGCCGGGACAAGGCTTCCTTGATGGGAAGGTGCTGGTCCCTGGTGGGAACATTATGATCGGCAGTGGCGGTCGTACGCTGGGTATTGAAAACCGGAATGCCCCTGGTTTTAAGACCATCAAAAGCCTGGGGGCTGGTTACTTCGTGAATAAAATGCCGGTCGATAAATAATGCATCGGGATATCCATCAGCCTGTTTTACTACATGGCTGTCCCATATTTTTTCAAAAATTGTCTTTGGCTTTCCCACGCTCACAACAATCGTTAGTTTGTCATACCCCCATTTAAACGAAATCGCCCCGACAAATCGATGATTTGTCGGGGCGGATCGTTCACAACTTTCGGAATGCGAATATGATAATTTTTGCTTTGGAATTTTTAGGAAGAGACCAAATTTTTTGAAGTTACTTACAAGTGTTAGTTCTAATTTTTTGTGAATTTAATTCACTAAAGAAGCTTCCGAAGTGATCGGTACGGAAAGCGCTTTTGAAATGATACAATTCTTTTCTGCGTTCTTCGTGATTTCCGAAAATTGAGCAGCAGAAATGCCAGCCACTTTGCCGGTGATCGCGAGGTGCGCACCGGTCACCGCCAGATTTTCAAGTGTGAGGGTTGCAGATGTATCGAGTGAAGTCGCAGTGAATCCTGCCTGACTCAGCATCAAGCTGATCGCCATCGTAAAGCAGCCAGCATGAGCAGCAGCCAGCAGCTCTTCCGGGTTGGTCCCGACTCCATTTTCAAAACGGCTATTGAACGAGTATTGCGTTTTGTTTAGCGTTGTGCTTGGTGTGGATAGACTTCCCTTTCCAGATTTCAGGTCGCCTTCCCAATGAGCTGATGCAGTTCTTTTCATAATAGTATGGTTAATGTTGATAATTTGGATTGCTTCAATAAAACAATTCTCAAGGAATAAAGTTTGACCGTCAGTCAAAAAAGCTACCACCACGGCAGCGGAAACTTTATTTCACTTACCGATTCGACTACCATATCCGGTTTGAATGCAAAGCGGGTCAGGTGCTCGCGCTTGGTGATGCCGCTCAGAACCAGTATGGTTTTATAGCCCATTTGTACACCACCCTGGATGTCCGTGTTCATCGTATCACCGATAATGGTAGTCTCTGCCGCTTCAAGGCCGAGTGCTTTTCTTGCCCCCCGCATCATGACCGGGCTTGGTTTTCCGATTACAAATGCCCTGATTCCGGTAGCCTCTTCAATCATGGCTGCTGTCGCCGCAATGCCGAGATTATCCCATCCCTTTTTCTTCGGCGATGGATCGCGATTGGTGATCACAAATTTTGCTCCGGCCAGGATCATATCGACAGCTCGTTGTACCATTTCCAAAGTAAAATTTCTCCCTTCACCCAGTACTACAAAATCAGGTTCGGAAGTGACCATCCGAATTCCATTTTCATGCAAGCTGGCCAGCAGACCTCCTTCACCGAGTACAAAAGCAGTTCCCTCCGGTATCTGGCTGGCAAGAAATTTTCCTGTTGCCATAGCGGAATTAAAAACATGATTCTCTGTGACGTTGATACCGAGTTTGGCCAGCTTTCGAACCGCTTCCAAACGTGTTCGCTGACTGTTATTGGTCATGAACATGAAAGGGATGCCGGCTTTCGTCAACCCGGAAATAAAGGCATCCGCTCCGGGAATCATTGATTCACCGCCATATACCACGCCATCCATATCAATCAAAAGTCCTTGTGCCATATCAGTTCCGTTCAGAATTAATTTCGAATATAAACATCCTGTGTTTACTTTTAAACATAAAGAGCACGCTCAAATGGGTGCTCTTTAGTTATCACATTGTAATTTCAATATTAAATAAGGTACTCAAATAAATTCTCGTTTTGATTAACGAGGGTATAATTGAGTTTGTGACTGTCCATTCGCTGAATCAATGCATCAAAATCTTCTTTCGATTTCACTTCTATACCGATCAGTGCAGGACCCGTTTCCTTGTTGTGTTTTTGAATGAACTCAAAGCGAACAATATCATCATTTGGACCCAGTATATGATTAACAAACTCCTTTAATGCGCCGGGCCGTTGGGCAAAACGGATAATAAAATAATGTTTTAATCCTTCGAATAACAATGATCGCTCTTTGATCTCCTGCATCCGGTCAATATCGTTGTTACCACCGCTGACAATACACACCACTTTCTTTCCTTTCAGTTGGTCTGCGTATTGATCGAGTGCGGCGATTGACAAAGCACCAGCCGGTTCCACTACCACTGCATCTTCGTTATACAATTGCAGAATGGTTGAACTTACTTTTCCCTCCGGCACAAGCAACATGTCGGCAAGATTATTTCTGCAGATTTCAAAAGTGAGGTCTCCCACTTTTTTAACAGAAGCTCCGTCCACAAATCGCTGGATTTTGTCCAGCACCACCGGTTTACCGGCTGCCAAGGCTTCTTTCATTGAAGGCGCGCCCTGTGGCTCCACGCCCACAATCCTGGTTTTCGGTGAATACAGTTTGAAATATTGAATTGTTCCTGCCGCAAGTCCACCACCGCCCACCGGCACAAAGATCAGATCAATATCATGCTGATCCTCCAGGATTTCCTTTGCCACCGTTCCCTGTCCTTCGATGACTCTTGGATGATCAAAAGGCGGTATAAAAATTTTCTCATGTTCATGGGCAAATGCTATCGCATAGTTCTGGCATTCATCAAACGTATCACCCACCAGCACAATTTCGATGTGGCTTCCACCGAACATTTTCACCTGGTTGATTTTCTGTTTGGGTGTAATCGCCGGCATATAGATCACCCCGTGAATATTGAGCAGTTTACAGGAAAACGCCACACCCTGCGCATGATTACCCGCGCTGGCGCATACGATGCCTCGTTCACGCTGATTTTTGTCCAAACTCTGAATCAGGTTATAGGCACCCCGGATTTTGTAAGACCGGACAACCTGAAGGTCTTCACGTTTCAGGTATACCTCACAGCCAAACTTATCAGACAACTTGCGATGAAACTGCAAAGGAGTCTTGAGCACGACTTTTCGGAGCGTTTCGTGGGCTGAGTTGATGTCGATATTTCGTGATGATTCCAGGACCATAGTTATACTAAGTTGACAATGGGCAATTGACAGCTGACAATCTGTTTCAAAACAGGCATTGTCAATTTTTCAAATTGTCAATTGATTTAATTGATCATGCTAGCTTCCACTTTTTCCTTTTCCGGTCTGAGTGAACGCACCGCCGCGCCAGCCTGCCACAATTCACTTTCGCGAACTTCTTTCAGTTCTTCTGCGAGCTTCTCACGATAATCGGGTTTGCTGCAGGTCTCAATGGTGCGTTTTGCTTCTGCTCCACTGGCTACACTTTCATATAATTCCTTAAATACGGGCAGTGTTGCCGCCTTAAATCTTTTCTTCCAGTCGAGTGCACCACGTTGTGCTGTAGTGGAACAATTGGCATACATCCAATCCATGCCATTTTCTGCAACCAGTGGCATCAGGCTTTGTGTAAGTTCTTCAACCGTTTCGTTGAATGCTTCGGAAGGTGTATGACCCTTAGAACGCAAAACCTCATACTGTGCTTCAAAAATACCTGCAATGGCTCCCATGAGGGTTCCGCGCTCACCGGTCAAATCAGAATAAACTTCTTTTTTGAAATCCGTTTCAAACAGATAGCCTGAACCTACACCAATGCCCAGGGCAATCACACGCTCGCGCGCCTTACCCGTAGCGTCCTGGAAAATTGCAAAACTCGAATTGATCCCTTTCCCCTGAAGGAACAATCTGCGAACTGATGTTCCCGATCCTTTAGGTGCGGCGAGAATCACATCAATATCGGCCGGGGGAACAATGCCCGTTTGTTCCTTGAAAGTAACGCCAAAGCCATGAGAAAAATACAGGGCTTTTCCTTTGGTGAGGTGCGGCTTCAAAGCAGGCCATGAGGCAATTTGTCTCGCATCGGAAAGAAGGAACTGAATGATGGTGGCGCGTTTGGCTGCTTCTTCAATTTCAAAGAGCGTTTCACCGGGTACCCAGCCATGTTGCACGGCTTTATCCCATGTCTTGGAACCTTTACGCTGACCGACAATGACATTAAATCCATTGTCGCGCAAATTCAGGGACTGCGCCGGACCCTGTACGCCATAGCCAATGATGGCGATCTTCTTGTTCTCAATCAGCTTCAGATCGGCATC
>DAOMZK010000152.1:0-6149 GCA_035438035.1 Cyclobacteriaceae bacterium
ATAAGATTATTAAGTCAGTCCCGGAAGTCGATAAGGTGTTGGGTAAAGCGGGTCGGGCCAGTACGCCGACCGACAATTCGCCCATTAGCATGATAGAGACCATTGTCATGCTTAAGCCAAAGTCCGAATGGCGTGAAGGGATTACCAAGAAGGACATCGTCAACGAACTTGATGCAAAACTTCAGATCCCAGGCGTTGTCAATGGATGGACCCAGCCGATAATCAACAGGATCAACATGCTTGCGACCGGTATCCGGACCGATGTTGGAGTTAAAGTTCATGGCCAGAATCTGGACACAATCTATACCGTCTCGGAAAAAGTAAAGAAACTGATGGAAGGCATTCCGGGAGTTAAAGATCTCTATGTTGAGCCCATTACCGGGGGCAGGTATCTGTTGATTGAGATTGACCGTGAAAAAATTGGGCGTTACGGATTAAGCATCCAGGATGTCAATATGCTGGTGGAGACGTCTATCGGAGGAACGCCTTTGGCGAATACCATCGAAGGCCGTCAACGATTTTCAATCAATGTGCGGTTGCCACAGGACTATAGAAACAGCATCGAGCGGATCAAACGAATACCAATCAAGACGCCTTCACTGGGCACAATTCCACTATCGGCAGTTGCCCATGTAAAATTCGAAAACGGCCCACCGATGATCTCCTCGGACAACGCCATGCTTCGCGGAGCGGTCTTGTTTAATGTTCGCGACCGGGATTTGGGGAGCACTGTTCAAGAGGCCATCGAAAAAGTAAATGCCGAATTATCGGGGTTGCCGAATGGATATTATATCGAGTGGAGCGGTCAATATGAAAATCTTATCCGTGGCAAGCGAACTCTGGCCATTGTCGCCCCTGTAGTCTTTCTGATTATTTTCCTTTCACTCTATCTGGCATTCAAGTCCATTCGCGAGGCTTTCCTTAGTCTCATCACAGTCCCGTTTGCATTGATTGGCGGCGCCTATATCATCTACTTCTATGGCGTTCACCTTTCTGTAGCGGTGGCGGTAGGCTTCATCGCGCTGTTCGGCATCGCGGTCGAGACAGGTGTGGTGATGGTTATTTATCTGAATGATGCCATGCAACAACTTGTCGCGTTAAAGGTAAATTCCAGCGACACCATTACGAAAGATGATCTGAGGGAGTATGTCATTGAGGGGGCCGCCAAGCGTTTGCGCCCGAAGCTCATGACAGTTTGCGTAGCACTGTTCGGTTTGGTCCCCGTGCTGTGGTCAACAGGTGTGGGCAGTGACGTAATGCAGCCAATCGTACTTCCCATGATCGGTGGGGTGATAACATCCTCCACGCATATTCTCCTTGTAACACCTTTGATCTTCCTGATGACAAAAGAATATGAACTGAGAAAATTCGGAAAACTTGAAATCCATGATGTCAAACACTAAAATATTACTCCTCGCTTTGCTCACGCTTGCAAGCGGACAGATCAAGGCCCAGCAACGGGTCTCCCTGGACAGCATCCTTAGTGCCGTCAAGGAAAGGAATCCAATGTTGAAAAGCTTTCGGCTGAGAGCCGATGCAAGCAACACATACGCCAGAGGCGCTAAAAGCTGGATGGCTCCCGAAGTTGGCGGCGGACTCTGGATGCTACCTTACAAAAGTGTAAGTGACCCCCGTGACAAGGGTCAGATCATGTTGTCGGTTCAACAGAAGTTTACAAATCCCGCCAAGTTACGTGCCAACCAGGGATACCTTGAATCAAAAGCTGCCATTGAGCAGGCCAGTGAGTCTTATGTATTCAACGAACTGAGAGCACAGGCAAAGACCGCGTACTATCAATGGATCGTTCTGGAGAAAAAAAGAGCGATCCTCAAAGAGAATGAGGAGATCATCAGCCTTGTATTGAAGTTATCCCAATTGCGCTATCCATATAATCAGAGCAAGCTCAGTAATATTTATAAGGCCGAAGGAAGATTGCAAGAAGTGAAAAACATGATCCTGATGAACGACAACCAGATGGTTCAGAAGAACATTACCATTAACCAATTGATGAATGTGCCCGGTGACTTGCGTTTTTCAATTGATACAACAAATACTATTACGCAATTCCTGACAGTGTCAGTCGACACATCAACTTTCACTCAAAATCGGAGTGACATCCGAAGAATTGACCGGACCATTCAGTCAATGAGACTTAACCAGCAACTGGAAAAGTATCAGGCAAGACCGGATTTTAATCTCAGCTTCAATCACATGATTGCCCGTGGAGAAGGAATGCCAAGCCAGTTTATGCTTTTGGGAATGATATCCATACCGATTGCGCCCTGGTCTTCGAAAATGTACAAGTCCAATGTCCAAGGTATGAACTTCGAGATCGAAGCCATGAAGAGTGAACGGTCGGCGATCCTCAACGAACTTCAGGGGATGACGTCCAATATGGTATCGGAAATCAATACCCTCAACAGACAAATCGACAATTATGAGAAAAGAATTGTACCGGCTCTTCGCAAGAACTATGAAACACTCATGCTCGCATACGAGGAGAATAAGGAAGAGTTGCCCATCGTGATCGATGCGTGGGAAACGCTCAACATGACCCAAATGCAGTATTTAGAGACCGTGCAGAAGTATTATGAAATGATCGTGAACTATGAAAAACAACTGGAAAAATAAAATGCACATAAAAGCATGTGCTATCGTTTTTCTGCTTTTGCTGCTAAACTCTTGCTTAAAGAAGGATGAACATGCTGAGCACGACCAATACACTTGCCCGATGCACCCGACAGTTGTTCGGGATTCGCCAGGCACCTGTCCGGTTTGCGGGATGGATCTTGTTCGCAAAGGCCAACCTGGAGGAGAAGTCAAGATCACTGCCGAGCTTAACTATCTGCTTAAGCCCGCCAATGCAATGGTCATTTCACCTATCAAGACGATACTACCCACTCAAAAGGCAATGGAACTAACTTCGACGGCAAGCGGCATCATTACTTACGATACCCGTCGGATCACCTCCATTCCTATTCGCTTTGGGGGACGGATTGACAAGCTTCTTATCAAATTCAATTTTCAGCCAATTCATAAAGGGCAAAAGATTCTTGAAATTTACAGCCCGGAATTGCTCAACGCGCAGCGGGACTTGCTGTATCTCGTCAAATCGGACACGGGCAATGCACCACTCATCAACGGAGCCAAAGAAAAACTAAGACTGCTAGGTGTCAGTGAAACGCAGATCGATCAACTCCTCTCAACGGGACAGGAGTCGTACTCTTTCGATGTCTTCAGTCCAGTTGATGGCTATATCGTAGAAAACGCTTCCCCAGGTACGTCAGTTTCCAAAAGTCAGGCGGTAGCATCGCCAATGGATGGAGGAATGAATGCAGTTTCTGTGAGTGCGGGCGAAAATTCAATCCAAACTGCACAAACAGAGTTGCTTACCCGCGAGGGAATGTATGTGACTCCCGGTCAGGTCATTTTCAAGGTCATCAATACAGATTATCTGTGGGCAGAGATTAACACTTATCAGCGTGATGCTGCTCAACTAAAAGTAAATGACGCGATAAGATTAACCTTCGAAGACAGATCGGAGGGTGTTGAAGGTAAGGTTGATTTTATCCAGCCCTTTCTTAAAGATGGTGAAAACTTCATCAAGGTCAGAGTCTATCTATCCAATACAGGAAGTAAATACCAAGTCGGGCAGTTGGTAAAAGCATCACTAGGAAAATTGTCGCCCACCACAATGTGGATACCAGCCTCTGCAAGACTTGATCTCGGCACAAAAGAAATAGTCTTTATAAAAAGGCGAGGTGTTTTTAGGCCAAAAGAAATTGTTGTCGGTCGTCAATCTGATGAATGGATTGAGGTGGCACAAGGCCTGGAAGCTGGTGACAGTGTCGCATTCAACGCACAGTTTATGATTGACAGCGAAGGTTTTATTAAAGTCAGGAATTAGCTATGAAATCACTTTTGAAATCCGGAATGTTTATTCTGTTAACTTTTCTTGTTGCTTGCAGTAACAAGAGGGATCACACAGGGCACGCGGGCGCAGATAGATACACTTGCCCAATGCATCCGCAGATCGTCCAGGATAAACCGGGAACTTGTCCCATTTGCGGAATGGACCTTGTGAAGATGGGCGCCGCCTCTGCCGACGGGTCGATCATGCTCACCGAGAGTCAAATCCGGCTGGCGAACATTACAACTACGCTGACAAAGCTGGAAAGCATCGGCGAAAGTACTGTCCTTACTGGGAGGTTACTAATCAATGAAGCGCAAACTGAAGTGGTGAGCAGTCGCGTACCTGGACGAATTGAAAAATTGTATTTCAAGGAGATCGGACAGAGAGTTACCCAAGGCCAGGCACTCTATGAAATCTATAGCGAAGAACTTTTAACTCTTCAACAGGAATATCTTTTGGCTCTCCGGCAATTCGAGGAATTAAAACAGTCACGCTACGAGGCTTTCGTTAAGGCATCCGCAAAAAAGCTGATCCTTTTCGGAATGACTGACCCGCAAATAAAAATGCTTGCCGAACGGAAGAAATCCGACGTGCGCATCATTTTCTTTGCTCCGGCATCAGGAATCGTGGCCAGGATCGACGCGGCTGAGGGACAATACGTTTCCGAAGGCAGCCCCATGTACCGTATCGAGAAACTCGATCAGATCTGGGTTGAGGCTGACCTTTACCCTGGAGAATCTTCACTGGTTAAAACCGGTGACATCGTTCGTGTGCAAGTGAGTGGATTTGAAGGGGCACCAGTCGAGGGCAAGGTTACTTTCATGAGTCCTGAATACAGGCAGGGCACTCAAATCATTACCATGAGGGCTGTCATCGCCAATCCAAAAAGTGAATTCATTCCGGGTAGCCTGGCGACTATCATTCTTTCGCATTCCGAAAAGAAAGCCATCGCGCTGCCGATTGATGCTGTGATTCGTGATGCAAAGGGCAGTCATGTTTGGTTGCTTACGGATAATGGAGCCTTTAAACCTCAAATGGTAAAGACTGGCCTGGAGAATTTTGAAAAGATTGAGATCACGGAGGGCATCAGAGAAAAACAGAACGTGGTGATCACGGGTGCCTATTTACTCTACAGCGAATTGGTTCTGAAAAAAAGCGGAGACCCAATGGCTGGCCATAATCACTAAGTACTAAATAATACAACGTGACATACTCAAAAAACAATATCCAACTTGACATGAAAACAAAAAGATCGATCAGTGTCATCGCTTCACTTACGTTCATCGTGCTATTGGCCGCATGCAACAAAAAGGAGATTACTGAAAATGTCGAGTCATCTGACCAGGCAAAAGAAATGAAGTCACCAGCTTCGTCTGTAGTTGAAATAAAATCATTCGAAAATGTAGATCCATCTGTCAAGGCCCAGATCAACGGCTTCCTTTCGGATTATTTCGCATTCAACCAAGCTTTAATTGAAGACAATCAGGATGGTGCAAAGGAAGCGGCCAAAAAACTTTCTGCTACCGTAAGCAAATTTGACATGTCAAAATTGGACGGAGAACAAATGGACTTCTACCACGCTCAGCTAACAAAATTAAATCAGGGACTGAAGGGGATTGAAGCAAGTGCAGACATTGAAGAGATTCGGATGGAACTGGCGACTTTAAGCGAAGCGATGTATGCACTGGTCAAGGCCTGCCATCCAAACGATTCAGATCTCTACTATCAATTCTGTCCTATGGCCAAGCACAATGCTGGCGCCAACTGGTTGAGCAACACAAAGGAGATCATCAATCCATACATGGGACAAAGGATGTTGAAGTGTGGAAAAACTCAGGAAACAATTAACTAATCACCATAAACAATTACAACTATGAAAAAGTCACTCTTAACAATCGCATTTTTTATCACTGCTTTATTAGTTGGCTCACAACTGATGATGAGCTGTGGGGGCAAAACAGAGCAAACAACAGAGAGCAACGATCAGGCAAAACCGGATTCTACCGCTGTCGTCTATGCGTGTTCAATGCATCTGGAAGTGACCGGCAAGGAAGTCGTCAAATGCTCCAAGTGCGGGATGAAACTGGAGGCCGTAAAAATGGCGGACAGTACCACGCACAACCATTAATCGCCAATACCGTGCCGGACTAAAACAAATATATATGGAGCATACTCATCAGATACAACAATATACTTGTCCGATGCATCCCCAGATCATTAAGGATGAGCCTGAAAA
>DAOMZK010000153.1:0-6134 GCA_035438035.1 Cyclobacteriaceae bacterium
TTTCAACATGCGAGACTTTGCCCAGCAAGCCGGCATCCACAACATTTTTCTTGGCGTGTATAAGATGAGGGGTACTTCTCCGTTGTGTCCCCACCTGCACGACGCGATTATATTTTCGGGCTGCGGCTATCATCGCTTCACCTTCCAGCACATCCACACTAATGGGTTTTTGAACATATACATGGGCACCGGCTTTGACTGCTTCGATCATCTGCAAGGCATGCCAGTGATCCGGAGTACCAATGATCACGAGGTCAAATTTATTTTCTGCGAGCATTTTACGGTAATCGGCGTAGAGCAGGGGAGTCTTGCCGGACTTCTGCCGTTTTTTTGTTTCAGCCGCAGCGCCTTCCAGCATATGCTTGTCCACGTCGCAAAGCGCAATCACTTCAACAGGTGCAACCTGGATTAATCTGAATAAATCGCTCTTGCCATACCAACCTGTACCAATTACACCCACACGCAGAATTTTTGATTGTGCCAGCATTTCCATTCCCTCAGCTCCAAGGGCGGACAAGGCCAGTGCGGCTGTTGCCCCTTTAATGAAATGCCTGCGGTTGAGATTCATTTTTTCCATTTGACAAGAGTTTAATTGTTTACTTGTTTTTGATAGGAAGTTTTTTGAAAATGAGTTTCGTGTAGTAGTTGATCATCTTCGGAATATCATCCGCCATACTGAACTTTTTCTCGGCACGGCCCGTCCAAATCAGCTTGAGTGTCTTTGTATCGTACATGGCAAATACAAGAACGCCACCGGTTACTGTGTATTCAGTAATCTTTCCGCCAGCAACGGGGGCAGAGCCTCCAACATAATAACCGGGACCCGCCACAGCAACACCTACACTCAATGTGGCACCTTGCTTATACTCCGTGAAATTGTTCACCATGGTGTCAAAAATGATAATCAAATCAGGTTTGAGTGTGTCGATCTTCATTCCCCGGTTTCTCAGTTCGAGGTTTCCCGCATACGTAATAGTCCCGCCATACAATTTATCTACCCGGTAGCGGTTTAACACGCTATCACCCGGTGCCAGCCATGCATAGGTCTTATATTGTTTCCAGTCTGTTTTTGAATCATAGTCGGCACTGACTTTCTGACCTAACGACGGAATGTAGGTGGTACAAAATGCAAAGCAAACAAAACATAGAAGTCTATTCATCATTGAAAAATTATTGGACAAGATAACAGTTTAATAGAAACGTATGTACTACGGACGGATGGCAGTACCATCTCTTTTTCTTACCTGTGTCCATTCATTCAGTTGCTTTTCAGGAATAGGATATTTGGCTGCCAGTTTTTCATTGACATCAACACCCAGGCCCGGAGCTTCATTGACATACATGTAACCCTCTTTCATGGTAGGGCTTCCCGGAAAAATCTCCTGTAATTCGGGGGAAAATGAAACACTCTCCTGTATTCCAAAATTCCATACAGCGAAATCAATGTGTGCATTGGCAGCGTGCCCGACAGGAGAAACATCACCCGGTCCATGCCACGCGGTGCGGATGTTAAAGGCTTCTCCTAATCTGGCTACCTTCAGGGCCGGTGTAATGCCGCCGATCTGCGATATGTGAATGCGGATAAAATCAAACAGTCTTTCAGACATGGGTTCAACCCATTCATGCGGATTGTTAAACAACTCACCCATGGCCAGCGGTACACTGGATTGCTGGCGCAATTGTCTGAAGTAGCCGTTATTTTCTGGAGAGAAAGGATCTTCAATGAAAAAGGGACGGTATTGTTCAAGATTCTTTACCAATGTGATAGCATCACTGGGCTGCAGGCGCTCATGGATGTCGTGGATCAGTTCAACTTCATCACCACAAACTTTCCGCACTTCTTTAAACATCTCCGGAATATTTTTCAGATACCGGAACGTGTCCATGTAGTTGTCTTTATCCGTTCCAAAACTTGCTTTTTGAAAATCCGGTTTGGCCGGGCTCGTAGAACCGTATGAGCCCAGACTTTGCGCAGCGCCGTATCCTCCGAGTTGGATTCTCACATACTTGTATCCCTGTTCCATTTTTTTCTTTGCATCTGCAGCAACAGCTTCGATGGTATCGCCACTGGCATGTGAATAGCAGGGGATGGCAAACCGGCATTTTCCTCCCAACAGTTGATACACCGGCATATTGGCACGTTTGCCCTTGATGTCCCACAAGGCTTGATCGACTCCACTCAAGGCATTGTTCAGCACAGGGCCATTTCTCCAGTACGAGCTGACATACGCTGTTTGCCATAGGTCTTCAATATTGTCAGCGTCTTTCCCTGTGCAAAAATCATTGAGATAGTCATTGATGGCAGAGATCACCGGTCTTGCCCGCTGCCTGAAAGTCGCACAACCCAGGCCATAGAGTCCGGGTTCGGTAGTTTCCACTTTTACTACAATTAGCTCGATTCCGTTGGGGCAAGTAGCGATCGCTTTTACACTTTTTATTTTAATGGGTGCCATTCCTTTGGCATACGCGGGTGTTTGGTAGCTGGCTGCAGATGCTTAAGGGGTGCCAAACATTCCCAGTAATCCTGTAGCCGAAGTAATTCCTAAAACCTTAAGCGCATCCCTGCGGCTTGTGTTGTCATATTTGAACATGGTGTATGGATTTATTGTTGTGAATTTTTACTTATAAAAAATGTCTGCAGAAAAACTAATATCCTTTAGAAGGCCACTTCTCCTGGTACAGCAACAAATTATACAATGACTTGTAGATATGGAATTCAGCTTTGTCTCCGACTTTGTATTGCTGATAAATCTCCCGGGGAACACGCACCTCAATCTGTTCTATGGATAGGTAGTAAATATTTGAACTTCGCGTGCCCCCGCGATTATGCTGGCGTGTAATCTCACCCTGTATTACAGTCTTCTTTCCGTTTTTAATGTGTCCGTCCAGGTTGCGGATATCGCGCCTCGACAGCAGGAGGGTAAAAGCAACAAGCGCAATAGCCGCCGATATCTGAATCTGCAGTTTGCTTTCACTTTCAAGAAGAAATTGAATGCCCGTCACTGCGATCGCCGGTAAAATAATACATCCGGCAATGGCCGACACCTTTAACATGCTTCTTCGTTCCTCCAATATGGCAATATCATTGTTATTGAAAGGCACTTCTTTTTCATTTGGAAATTCTTCCATATCGTTTCATTGAATAGTACATTAAAGATAGGACAATCACTTATCTTCAATTTATGAAAACAATCCTCATTATTTTATTGCTGATCAGCAGGCTGTCATCCTTTTCGCAGACACCTTATGGCAGGACCACACCTGGAGATGTGAAGCTGATTATGGACAAGGTCTTTGCCTATGCGGATCAATCTACTCCGGTTGGCATTATCAACCGGACCACGGGCCAGAAAATTATCGACCTGAAGAATCCGATAAAAGAGGCTGGTCTCGTGAAAACAGAATTCAATATCGCATCCCATGAATGGGGATTGGCCTATTCATCGATGATGCTGGCTTCCGAGACTACCGGAGACAAGCACTATCAGGACTATGTGGCACAACATTTTGAATTTCTGGGACTTGCCTCGCCATACTTCCGTGCTTATGCCAAATCATTCCCATCCGAGGTAAATCCTTTAGAACATTTTCTAAGTCCGCAGTCACTCGATGACACCGGATCCATGTGTGCAGCCATGATACAAGGCTTGAGAGGCGGGATGAGCAACAACCTCAGGCCGGAGATCGATAATGCAATCAACATTATAGTAAATAAAATTTATCGACTACCTGACGGCACATTCGCGCGCAATCGTCCATTTCCCAATTCAGTATGGGTTGACGACCTCTACCAGGGCATTCCGGCGCTTGCGCAAATGGGTAAACTGACTGGCGAAAAAAAATATTATGATGAAGCTGCCCGCCAGGTATTGTTATTCGCTGACAAGCTTTTTGTAAAAGACAAAGGTTTATGCATGCATGGCAGGGTTGAAGACATGAATCCACATCCTGCTTTTCTATGGGCCCGGGCCAATGGCTGGGCCATTCTCGCCATATCAGGGCTCCTGGACGTTCTCCCGGAGGATCATCCTAAAAGAAAAGAAGTGTTTGATTTATACAAAGCCTATTGCCAGGGACTGGCCAGTCTGCAGTCTTCAAAGGGATTCTGGCATCAGCTCATGGATCGAAACGATTCCTTTCCCGAAACCTCTGCTACTGCCATGTTCACGTACATTTTTGCCCATGGTATCACGCAAGGCTGGCTCGATATACGGGCCTACGGACCGCCGGCTCTGTTGGGTTGGAATGCCGTGAGCACCAAAGTCAATGAGAAAGGTCAGGTTGAAGGAACCAGTGCAGGAACTTCCATGGCATTCGATGCCGCGTTTTATTATGAAAGACCCGTTGGGACAGGACCCCATGGCTATGGATCATTGCTGATTGCCGGGGCTGCCATGTACAAACTATTGAAGGAACATGATTATGAAGGGAGAGGGCCGGTGCTTTTTAATAAGTAGGATTTGTATCTTTCCGGTTCGTTAAGAAGGAAAATACCTTATCTGTGGGCACTGCGACTATGTTTATTGATAAAATCAGAAAAAAAAATTCAGGCATTTTAGTTTACGGCATAACTCCACCCAAAGCGATAACGCCAAGAGAAAGGGTAGGGGAAATTGCTTCTCATTCACTAGCCTCGCTCACCACGCTCGACATAGATGCATTAATCGTGTATGACGTTCAGGACGAATCGGTGCGTACTGCCGAAGAACGACCATTTCCCTTTTCAGATTCATTGGATCCGCTTTTCTATGCCAGTGAATTTCTTTATCCGCTTCAAGTTCCAAAAATAATTTATCGGCCCGCCAGCAAGTTTACGCGTGAGGAACTTACACAATGGCTTGGTGAGATGGCACGACATCAGTTCTATCCCATATTCGTTGGCTTGCCCACACCCGACTATGTTCCGAAAACCAGTCTGAAGGAAGCCTATGCCATCTGGAAGAAACACGAAGCAGAATCGGTTATCGGAGCCGTCACCATTCCCGAAAGGCACGTCCTGCTGAAAGATGAAGAAGTGCGTATGCTTGACAAAGTAGATTCCGGTGTTTCATTTTTTGTCTCGCAGTGTATTTTCAATGTTGCCATTACGCAACAAATGTTACACGATCTTAAAAAAGCCTGCCAGGATAAGAACAGGGAGATACCAACGGTCATCTTTACACTTACGGTCTGTGGTTCTGCCAAAACGCTCTTATTTATGGAATGGCTCGGCATTCATATTCCAGCGGACATCAAGGAAGAACTGAGGACGAGTGCCGACCCGTTGAGTCGGTCAGTAGAAATGGCCATTCAAACTGCCAGGGACCTTACGCAATTCTGCATTACAAATAATATTCCTTTTGGATTTAATATTGAAAGTGTGGCCATTCGCAAAGTAGAAATTGAGGCATCCCTTACACTGATCAATACCATCAGCAGTATGCTAAAAGCTGAGGGCCTCAGATAAACATAATGCCCGCCACAGCACGGCTATTCATGCCGAAGTGAATCCACAGGATTGGCAATTACTATTCCTTTGATCTTATAGGCAATGGTAGTCACAGCAATCAGAAAAAGAATGAGCATGGCAAGGCCAAGTACCCTGACATCGACAGCTTCATAATACTCCCACACGCTTCTCATCAATGCATTGACCATCAATGATCCTATGAATGAACCAAAAATAAATGCAATGGCTAGGATTGTGAGAAACAGCTTACTCGCCTGCGTAAGCATATGGATCAATGGGGCTCCCATGATCTTGCGTATACCCAGTTCCTTTGTTCTTCTTTGAAGATTGAGCGACACAAGGGAATATAATCCGGAAACAGACATAATAATTGCAACGAGTCCGAGGAAAGAGTACAGGATGACCACCGCGTCAAAATGTTCGAGTGCCATAACCATATCCTGTTCCATCAGCCGGCCAGTGTACAATACCGCAGGGAATAATTTTTTCCATTCCAATTTGATTTGCCCATTGACATCAGCAAGACGTTCGGGGTCAGTGGACGCCAGGAGATAACGGTAGTTTTCTCCCGGGATATATCGGAATGCCACTGGAGCGAGTGGTTGAAACAATGCTTTTAGGTAAACATCCTTTACGACGCCAATTACATAGACGCGGACGGTATCGTTGAGCATTATACGCTGAC
>DAOMZK010000154.1:0-6107 GCA_035438035.1 Cyclobacteriaceae bacterium
TTTGTTGCCTACACGAATTTTTCTAGCAGGATCAACCAATACATCCCACAGGTGCATTTCTGCATTCAGCTCGCGCAACAGAAAAACTTCGATCTTGGCACCGGTCTTTTCCTTACGTCCGTAGAGGCGTGCCGGAAATACCATGGTGTCATTGCCTACGAAGACATCTCCCTCATCGAAATAATCAACGATATCTTTAAAAACCTTGTGTTCAATTTTTCCTGTGTCCTTATGTACCACCATCAGCCGGGATTCATCCCTGTTTTCAGCGGGATGCAGGGCGATGAGGTTGTTGGGTAGGTCAAATTTGAATTCTGATAATTTCATGCGTTCGTATTTAGTTCAATGATTGGATTCAATGGAATAAGTGAAAAAATGGTTGTCCGCGAAAAATTGAAAATTGGAAAAAAGGATTACCGGACGAGACATAATCATAAGCTTACGGGCTTTTGGCCCCATGTCGGGTAGGGCCTGAATATTAAGGCTGCAAAAATAAGGATTTGTTTGAATTGACAGCCCTCTATCGCGGAAATGAGATTTTTCACGTTTATTTGCCCCTATGTTGGTATTTAGACAGATACTCGAGAGTTTTCGGTTCGCATGGAAGGCATTGAGGTCCAATATTCTCCGGACAATCCTCTCCTTGCTGGGCGTCACAGTGGGTATCTTTTCTATCATCGCCGTTTTTACGTTCGTAGACTCGCTCGAAGCCAATATCAAAGCCAGTTTTGATTTTTTGGGTACCGGTGTGATTTACGTCGATAAGATGCCTTGGGGGCCACAGGGCAATGGACCTTATAAATGGTGGGAATACCGGAGAAGACCCACTCCGTCTGTAAACGAATTCAAGTTCCTCAACACTAACCTTCACAACAAAAGTGTAATTGCGATTTATGCAATCAAGGGCAATGCTATTATTAAACAGGGCAGCAACAGTATTGGTCAAATAGCACTGCGTGGCGCCGGAGATGACTACGATGGCATTTTTGAAATCAACGTGGCCAATGGACGATACCTGACACCTGATGAAATCCTCGGAGGCAGAAGTGTGGCCATACTTGGTCATGAAGTTGCGCTCGCATTGTTTCCAGACATTCCGGATCCCGTTGGGCTGAACATCAAAATCAAGGATTTAAAATACAAAGTAATTGGTGTGATGAAACGCGAAGGCCAGAGTTTCCTGGGTACGCCAAGCAATGACTTCACCGTCATCATTCCCTACAACTCCTTCCGGAAATTATACCAAACAGGAACCGGGGTGTGGAATGAACTGCAGTCCTATATCGGTGTGAAAGGAAATGAAACTGACCTGGGGTTGGTCGAGCTGGAAAACGAATTGAAAGGACTCATGCGCAACCGTCGCGGGTTGCGACCGGGTGAGAAGGATAATTTTGCCCTTAACCGGCCAGAAGCCATCGCCAATGCAATCAGCGGATTGTTTGATGTAATTGGAATTGCGGGATGGATTATTGGAGGATTTTCTATTCTCGTCGGGGGGTTTGGCATCGCCAACATCATGTTCGTTTCTGTAAAAGAGCGAACCAGCATTATTGGTTTGCAGAAATCGCTCGGTGCGAAAAATTACTTCATCCTGTTTCAGTTCCTTTTTGAAGCTGTTTTCCTCAGCCTGATTGGCGGACTGGGAGGAATATTCCTCGTTTTCCTCCTTACTTTCCTGCCTTTCGGCGATCTGGAAGTGTCCCTCAGCATCAAGAATATTACTCTTGGTCTGGGCGTATCATCAATAATAGGACTTGTGTCAGGAATCGTACCGGCTGCGGTGGCCGCAAGACTCGATCCTGTCATTGCTATCCGCTCGAATTAGTATTTTCTCTTCATTTTAACCTCCCGGATTCACAACCGAAACCCGCTTTTGTGCGTTTATCGGCTCTATGCTGGTTATCCGCCTTATCCTCGAGAGCTTCAGTTTTGCCTGGAAAGCACTGAAATCAAATATTCTCCGCACGATACTTTCCCTGTTGGGAGTAACTGTGGGAATATTCTCCATCATCGCTGTATTTACGCTTGTTGATTCCCTTGAAGCGAACATCAAAGCCAGCTTTGATTTTTTGGGAACAGGAGTAATTTATGTGGGCAAAATGCCATGGGGTCCACAGGGCAACGGACCGTATAAATGGTGGGAGTATATGCGTAGGCCGACACCATCTGTCAATGAGTATAAGTTTTTGAATGCAACACTCAGAAGTAAAACAGCCATCTGCATATTCGCCGTCAAGGGCAATGCGATTATCAAGAAGGGGAGTAACAGCATGGGGCAAGTAGCACTGCGTGGCGCCGGGGATGGCTACAATGATATTTTTGAAATCAACATGAATCTCGGTCGGTACTTTACTCCCGATGAGGTGAATGGCGGACGTAGTGTGGTGCTTCTGGGGCATGAAGTTGCCCTCGCCCTTTTTCCGGACAACCCGGATCCAGTGGGACTGGATGTAAAAATCAAAGACTTGAAATATAAAGTAATAGGTGTGATGAAGCGGGAAGGCCAGAGTTTCCTGGGTACACCCAGCAACGACTACACCGCAATTATTCCTTATCAGTCGTTCAGAAAATTATACCAGACCGGTACCGGGGTGTGGAATGAATTGCAGTCCACCATTGGAATCAAGGGAAATGACTACGACCTGGGATTGGTTGAGTTGGAGAGTGATCTCAAAGGCCTTATGCGCAACCGGCGCGGACTCCGTCCGTCGGACAAGGACAACTTTGCTTTGAACCGGCCAGAAGCCATCGCCAATGCCATCAGTGGATTATTTGATGTGGTTGGTATGGCAGGCTGGATCATCGGCGGCTTCTCTATCCTTGTCGGAGGGTTCGGTATTGCGAACATCATGTTCGTTTCGGTGAAAGAACGCACCAGCATTATCGGGCTTCAGAAATCCCTTGGGGCAAAGAATTACTTCATTTTATTTCAGTTTCTGTTCGAAGCCGTTTTCCTCAGCCTCATCGGCGGCCTGGGAGGAATCTTCATCGTATTCCTGATGACATTCATACCCATGGGCGATCTTGAAGTGGTCCTGAGCATCAAGAATATTGCATTGGGATTGGGAGTTTCTTCCGTGATCGGATTGGTCTCGGGGATCATTCCGGCTGCGGTTGCAGCGCGTTTGGATCCGGTGATTGCAATACGGTCGAACTAGATCACTCTCAAAGAATAAAGACAATGCGGATCATTTTTTTAATCGCGCCTTAGCTTTCTTCGCTTCCAAGTATTTTTCACGCTCTGCGACAAGGTCAATTTTTGAACAATCGGCAATCAATTGTGTTACAATTTCCAGCGGCATTTCCTCTGCCGAGTTAAAGTTGATGCACCCTTTTTGAAAATTTGCCTTGGGTAAAAGGGATTTGTATTTATCATACAATGACTTTGAGCCATAAATAGGCAAGACATGGAGGGACAGGTACTGTTTCATGGAGGCTAAACCATATTTCATCATGCCCTTGTCTTTATACAGGATCATAGCTTTGCCCATCATGGGTTCCACTATCGGTACAACCGTTTTGTCTTTCTTCAGGATAACTGAATGAATGGCAGATAGTATACTATGTCGCTCCTTTAATTGGGCGGAGATGTATTGCTTCACTTTCGGATCGGTTATCGACATACTTGAAATTTAAACCCGCTGGCTTGAAAAACAATTCAGGCCAACGGGCTATTTTGTGACGCTTTGATACAGCCGCTCCCTAATTGAGCAACCGTAATTTTACTCAGCTTCCTTCTCCTCCAGCACTTTCGCGCCATCCGCGGAAACCAGCTTTTCCTTGATCTTCTTTTCCAGTTCTTCCATCAGTTCCGGATTGTCTTCGATCAATTGCTTCACGGCATCGCGGCCCTGGCCCAGTTTGTTGCCGTTGTAAGAGAACCATGAACCGGACTTCTGGATAACATTTAGTTCCACACCGATGTCCACTACTTCGCCCGATTTGGAAATACCTCTGCCATACATGATATCAAATTCAACCACCTTGAAGGGAGGCGCCACTTTGTTCTTCACGACTTTTACTCTAACACGGTTGCCGGTAATGTCGTCCGTGCTTTCCTTGATCTGGCCGATCCTGCGGATATCCAGTCGCACGGAGGCATAGAACTTCAGCGCGTTTCCACCGGTAGTCGTCTCCGGGTTGCCAAACATGATTCCGATTTTTTCGCGAAGCTGGTTGATGAATACACAAGCACAACCGGTCTTGCTGATCGTACCGGTCAGCTTGCGAAGGGCTTGTGACATAAGCCTGGCTTGTAATCCCATTTTACTTTCACCCATTTCACCTTCGAGTTCAGCCTTGGGTACGAGTGCTGCAACAGAGTCAATAACGATAATGTCAATGGCGCCTGAGCGGATAAGATGCTCAGCGATTTCAAGGGCCTGTTCACCGTTATCAGGCTGGGAGATAAGCAAGTTTTCAATATCTATGCCCAGCTTTTCAGCGTAACTTTTATCGAATGCATGCTCCGCATCAATGAATGCCGCCACGCCGCCGCGCTTCTGCGCTTCTGCGATACAGTGCATGGTGAGGGTTGTCTTACCTGAAGATTCCGGTCCGTAGATTTCTGTCACACGTCCGCGGGGAATACCGCCGATGCCGAGTGCGATGTCGAGTCCGAGTGATCCCGTGGAGATCGCGGGGATGTCCATTACTTTCTGGTCATTCAACTTCATCACCGTTCCCTTGCCATAGGTCTTGTCAAGTTTGTCAATGGTGAGTTGAAGGGCCTTGAGCTTCTCTTTGCTGTCGATTTTGCCGTTGTTATTATCGTTCATGGTGTAGTTGTTTACGCGTCTGTGTTTTTCAATGTATATGCAATTATAGCAAGTAAACCACAAATGCTAAAATAATTAGCCATAAAAAAACCGGATCATTTTTGAGTTGAGGTGAAGTTCTTAATCTGATAAGCTTCTTAAAAAGCTATAAATCAGGTTATAAACGCACATTTTACCTTGGTTTCAATCCTTTGGGCCACAAATCTCAAAGAATTGTTAAAAAGGGCACATTTATCAATGCTAAAAATGTTCGCATTTGAATTTAGATACCTTGGCAGTCGTTTCAGCAGATTTGAACGAATGCCATAAGGGAAATCCGCCTGCCTGCGCGTAGCCGCTTCGGCAAGGCAGGCGGGAAATGCAATAATGATGCAGGCAGGTAAAACGGCCTAACAATCTTAATTTGCGTCTGGTATGCGAATCCTGATCCTGACATCTCTTGCCATTATTTGCTCCTCTACTGGCTATTCGCAGCTTAACAACCGCGTTTTTGAAGACCGCATGGCGGTAGAAGAAGCGGACTCAGCAAAATTTTACGCCGGCCTCAATGCGCTGGGTTTCTTTAAAAACAATGAATACATCAGAACCATCGTTGACGGTTACACTTTATATGGCTACCAGTTCCAACCCTTCATCAGCTATCATATCAACAAAAACCTGCGCATAGATGCCGGCGGATATTTTCAGAAGGATTTTGGAAATAGTGCTTTCTCAACTTCAGCACCTATTTTTTCCATCAAGTGGAGGAAGAAAGAATATTCAGTCATTTTCGGAAACCTGGAAAGCAGCCTCAACCACCGTCTGATTGAACCCCTCTACGACTTTGAACGCGTACTCAACAACCGCCTGGAGACGGGCACGCAAATTCAAATTAACCGCGAAGATCTTTTTGTGGATGCATGGATCGACTGGCAATACATGCAGTATTGGCAGGACAATCGCCAGGAACAACTTGTCGCAGGCATTTCTCTTCAAAAACGAATTTTTAAAACCGGCACAGGCGAGTGGAGCATTCCAGTCCAGGTACTCGCCCGTCATCAGGGTGGTCAGCTTGACAAAGCGGGGCTTCCGATTCAAACACTCTTTAACACCGCAGTTGGGTTAAACTATTCTCAGCCGTTGGATGGAGCAATATCAAAGCTTACGGTCAATGGTTTCTATGTGTTCGACAAGGATATCACAAAAGCGAGGCAGGCTTATTTTGATGGAGCTGGACTGTATTTCAATGGAACGGTTTCTACCCGCTTTGGTCTGGATGTAATGGTCAGCTACTGGCAGGCACAGGAATTCATGTCCTTTCAGGGTGGGAAAATTTATCAGGCGGTGTCG
>DAOMZK010000155.1:0-6098 GCA_035438035.1 Cyclobacteriaceae bacterium
GCTGACCGAGTGAAATGTAACCCAATCCAACATCTTTTAGCGTCTCAATCTTCCGGAGAATCTTGGGCTGGTTCTCAAAAAAAATCACAGCTTCCTCCACCGTCATGTCGAGCACGTCAGAAATGGATTTTCCCTTGAATCGAACTTCGAGTGTCTCCCGGTTGTAACGCTTGCCTTTACACGTCTCACAATTGACATACACGTCCGGAAGGAATTCCATTTCAATCAACCTTAACCCTGCTCCTTCACAAGTCTCACAACGACCGCCTTTTACATTGAAAGAAAACCGACCGGGCTTATAACCCCTGATTTTTGCTTCGGGCATTTGTGCAAACAAATCCCGGATGTCAGTAAATACACTGGTATAAGTGGCGGGATTCGATCGCGGTGTTCTCCCGATGGGTGACTGATCAACCTCAATCACTTTATCGATTTCTTTGATCCCGTCAAATTTCTTGTGCGCAAGGGGCTCAGCGTGGGCATTAAAAAAGTACTTATTCAGAATGGGAAAGAGTGTATCATGGATCAAGGTTGATTTTCCGCTTCCGGAAACTCCGGTGATGCAGGTAAAGGTGCCCAGTTCAATGTGCAGATCAACATTCTTCAGGTTGTTTCCACTCGCACCGATCAGTGAAAGCTTTTTACCACTGCCTGTCCTTTTCATTTTTTCATAGGGAATGGAAAGTTCCCCGTTCAGGTATTTAGAAGTAGTGCTTTTGTTTTTAATAAACTCCGATGGCACACCTGCCGCGACGATCTGCCCGCCATGTCTACCCGCACCCGGTCCAACATCAATGATGTAGTCTGCATCGAGCATCATTTCTTTATCATGCTCCACTACGACAACGGAGTTGCCCAGGTCCCGAAGATCCTGAAGCGCCTTGATCAATCTTACATTATCACGAGCATGCAGGCCGATACTGGGTTCATCCAGGATATACAACACACCAACCAGTTGTGTTCCAATTTGTGTGGCCAGGCGGATGCGCTGGGCCTCACCGCCGCTCAATGTTCGCAGTGGCCGGTCAAGATTCAAATAATCCAAGCCAACATCCAAAAGAAAACCGATCCGTTTACGAATCTCCTTCAGAACTTCAGTCGCTATCACACGCTGCTTTTCATTGACGCGGTTTTCCAGGTTGTCGAACCATTTTTTCAAGGCGTGAATATCCAGTTGCGAAAGCTCTGCAATGTTCTTGTTGTCAATTTTGAAATGAAGTGATTCCTTTTTCAGTCGCGCTCCGTTGCACTCCGGGCAGATTTTACTGATGGTAAAATCTTCGGCCCATTTCTTTAATGCTTCCGATCCATCGTCCCGCTGTTTTTCCAGGAAATTGATGATGCCCTCAAACCGGGTATTCCATTCCGTGCCGGGATATTTGACCGAGGCGACCGCCACCGGCACATCGTCCCCATACAAAAGCGTCTTGATTACCTCCCTGGGGATCTCACTGAGGGGTGTCGTGAGCGACATTTTGTGCCGCTTGAGAATGGCTTCCACCTTTTTAAAAATCCAGATGTCACGATATTCACCTAACGGCAGAATGCCTCCCCGGGCAATACTGAGTTTCTTATTTGGAATGACGGATTCTTCGGTGATTTCCTCCACAATACCGAGTCCATTACATGCCGGACAAGCGCCGTAAGGCGAATTGAAAGAGAAAAGGTTCGGTGCAGGCTCATCATAGGAAAGACCTGTGAGCGGGTCCATCAGAAATTTAGAGAAGTGATGGACCTTTCCCGTTTCTTCCAGCAGCATCATCACTCCTTTCCCTTCCTTTAACGACTTTGCGACCGACTGGCCGATTCGGAATCGGTCCTTTTCATCCGCGATGATGCGGTCAATTACAATTTCAATGTCATGGATTTTATATCGGTCCAACTGCATTTTGGCCGTAATATCCTGTACCTCGCCATCAATACGTACCTTATTGAAACCGGTCTTTCTTATTTGCACAAACAATTCCCGGTAATGTCCTTTTCTGCCCTTCACCACCGGGGCGAGCAGGGTAAGCTTTTTCCCTTTGAAGTGTTGAAAAATTCCATTGAGAATCTGTTCCTCAGACTGCCGAATCATTTTTTCTCCGGTGAGGTAGGAGTAGGCTTCGCCGGTTCGTGCGAAAAGCAAACGCATGAAATCATAGATCTCTGTTACCGTACCGACTGTGGAGCGGGGATTCCGTGAAGTCGTCTTTTGTTCAATTGAAATAACCGGACTCAGCCCGTTGATCTTATCGACATCCGGGCGTTCCAGGTTGCCTATGAAACTGCGGGCATAAGCAGAGAAACTCTCCATGTACCGTCTCTGGCCTTCGGCATAGATCGTATCAAATGCCAGTGAAGATTTGCCACTTCCGCTGATGCCGGTAATGACAACCAGTTTATTGCGTGGAAAGGCTACACTGATATTCTTGAGATTGTGCTCGCGGGCGCCAATCACTTCGATGGATTCATGACCCGTCAGATCGGATAAGTTCTTTTGAATTGAAGTGGCTTTCAAGGGCTGAAAAACGGTTACTAAAATAGTTTAACAAATTGCATGACAGCAAGGTTTGTGTAATTCTATTTTTAGTTTGATGGATAGTGGTAAATAATGAACTGAAACTTCCGGCAAATATGATTCAGAAAAAAATGATTCGTACATTTTAGTTCACAATAATCCTATGAAGCTCAGGGCAACCTTGTTCGCCATATTATTCACCAACATGGTTTTTGGGCAGTCTACGCACTACATTGACAGCCTCGAAAGAAATCTTAATACGTATACAGCAAGTGACAAAGTTTTTGCGCTGTTTACCCTTGTCTCTTACTACCAGCGTTCCGACAAACAGAAGGCGGAAAAATTCCGGCAGCTGTCGGCATTATTTCTGAATGATGTCGATCCCGGTGCCCAGACTTATTCCCGGATTGTGGAGGGAATCAGTGATGCATTCAAAGGTTCTCTCGATAGCGCCGAATATTGGTTCAGCGAAGCCCGGAAAACTGCGCTAAAAATGAATGACCATCAGCGGGCCTTGACAATCATCTGTTCGAGCCTGGGCCGAACCTTTATTACTAATGGAAAAGCCGAAGCGGGCGTGGCCACCCTGGTTGAAGGATTAAAATTGACTGACCAGGGATGGGGAGACAGGGAAACCGCAATGAAAATGAGAATCAATCTCACGTGGGCCTATCTCGAATTGAAGCGATACGGTGATGGCGTAAACCTGGGAAGGCAAACCCTGCAAATGATGGATTCTTCACTTCAGTGGATGGCGTTGTACCTGTATAACAACATTGCCGTTTGCTATGGCGCGTTGGGCAAACTTGACTCAGCCCGGTATTTTGTGAACAAGGGAATTCAGGCATCTGAAATTAACCATGACTATCATTCCCTTGCCAATGCCCATTTTATCCTTGGAACCATTTATGCGAATGCGGGCAGAAATGATCTCGCCATTGCCCAATATGAAATGGCTCTGCCCTATCGTGAAAAAGTCGGCAATCCTTTTTTTATTGTTTCCGATCTCTACACGCTATCCTCTCTCTACAAGAAAACCGGCAATTATAAAAAAGGCATACAAACCGGACTTGAAGCACTCGCTGTAGCGGAAAAACATCATCTGCTGTTGAAGTTTGAAAATACATATGAAGTGTTGGCCTCCAATTATGAGGGCCTTCATGATTACAGAAATGCCAGTAAATATTATCAGCTGTGGGCGGTTGCCAAGGACAGTGTATACAATAACGCCAATGCCCAGGCTATTGCCGATATGGAAACCCGGTATGAAACAGGTAAAAAAGAACACCAGATTGCTTTACAAACGGCGACTATCCTTGCGCAGGAAGCCAATATTCAGCGTAACTATATCTTCATTATTGGGTTGATCATCGTGGTGATACTGATAGTGATCATCCTTTTCCTGATCCGGAGCAGAATGCGACGACGCCAGGAAGATCTTAAAAGGGAATACGAATTTTCCTTACGGGAAGCATTCATCTCCGCTTCTTTGCAGTCGCAGGAACATGAACGCAAACGTTTCGCCCAGGATTTACACGATGGCATGGGTCAACTGATCTCCGCATTGCGATTTCTGCTGGTGGGCCGGAGACTTCCGCCTGGCACAGATATGGGTGAGCAAATGACAAAGGCCGAGCATCTTCTAAATGATATGCATCGTGAAATCCGCGACATCGCATTCAACCTGATGCCGCAAACCCTTATCAAAAGCGGGCTGATTCCCGCTATTCAGGAAATGGGGACAAGAATCAACAGTACCGGGCAGGCCACAATCATGCTGTCGAGCTTCGATATGCCGGAAAGGCTTAGCGAGGTTCAGGAGATTTCCCTCTACCGCATTGTACAGGAGTGGGTGAACAATATTCTTAAGTATGCTGGTGCGACAATAATCAGGATTCAGCTGGTTGCCCATGAAACAGAAATCAATCTGACTATTGAAGACAACGGAATCGGCTTTGACAAAAGTTTGCTGGAAAACTCAAAAGGCAACGGCTGGCGAAATATTCAGTCGAGATTGAACCTGATCAAAGGAGAATTGGAAATAGACACGATCGTAAACAGAAAAGGAACGACATTGGCTGTGAATGTGCCCCTGAAAGTTTAAATCAGGCTTTCACCAGAAAACGCTCGATGTCTTTTAGTTTGAGGACACCCTCATAGTAGGCTTTTCCAAAGATCACGGCGAAAATACCCATGTCATTGAGCCGTTGAATATCATCGACGCCGCGAACGCCGCCGCTGGCAAGGAGCTTCAGGTCAGGAAAGTTTTCAATAATTTCAGCATAGAAGTCAAAGGCAGGTCCTTCCAATACACCATCGCGCGAAATATCCGTGCATTTGGCATACTTTAATCCGCGATCATAAAAGAAGCGGAGGTGTTCGAAGAGGGTCAGTTCAGATTTTTTTTGCCATCCCCGAAATGCAACCTGTTTGGACTTGATGTCCGTGACATCGGCACTGAGCGTTATTTTCTCACGACCAAAGGAAACCACCCAGGATGCGAATAACTCTGGATTGGTAATGGCAATGCTGGACGCAGTGATATAATCTGCACCAAACTCATAAGCACTGCTGATGTCTCCGTCCGTACTTATGCCTCCTGTAAAGTCAATTTTGAGATCGGTGTGATTGGCAATAGCCTCCAGCACATGAAAGTTTTTAGGGCTGCCACGTTCTGCTCCATCCAGATCAACGAGGTGGACCACATCGATTCCATGATCTTCAAATCGCTTCGACAGATCGAGTGGATTTTCGTCATAGGCCTTTTCGCTTGTAGGGTCACCTTTGCGCATCTTCACTACTTTGCCTTTGCGCAGCGCTATGGATGGTATGATCTGAATCATTCGGATGAAAACTAATGCTTTTTAACTCTTTAAAGTTATAAAGTGATTTCTAAAATCAGGCATGGTATTGGCAGAACTTTTGCCTGATTGGACGGGATTTGACTAAATTTATTTGATGAAGTATCTGATCATACTCTTTGTACTGGTGTCCGGTATTTTCCAACAGTCGTTAGGTCAGGCCAAGATCAGGAAGATGCCACCCAATATCAATCATACTTCAATCAACAACTTCGCTCCTTTTATCAGTCTGGATGGCAACATTATGGTTTATGTAGCTGACGTAGCCGAAGACAATGTGCTTACGCTCTGTTATTCACAGCGTGAAGGGGTCAACTGGAAGGATCCGGTGGTACTGCCCAAGACTGTGAATAGCAAATTGAATTTTCTCAAAGGATTTGGCTTGAGCCCGGACGGAATGACCCTGTACTTGTCCAATACCAAAAGCAACGGGCTTGGCGGCTTTGACCTCTACAGCAGCCAGTTTAATGGCGTGATGTGGAGTGACCCGGTCAATATTGGGTTGCCGATTAACTCAAAAGGGAATGAATCAAACCCTTCCTTTTCTGCCGACGGGTCCACCTTGTTTTTCATGCGGTGTGAAAAAATGGATTTCAATGCGGCCGACCTCTGCAAAATCATGATGGTGACAAAAAAGTCTAACGGGCAATGGGATCAGCCTGTAGAACTGCCCGCCTCAATCAATACCGGGAATTCACAAACCCCCCGGATGATGGGCGATGGTGAGACGCTGATTT
>DAOMZK010000156.1:0-6087 GCA_035438035.1 Cyclobacteriaceae bacterium
AGACACCTATGATGACTATCCCCTACTAAGGGAATTTAAAAGTAAAGAAGACAGCGCCGCCCTCAGCAAAATTGTGAAGTGGATTGATGGTCCGAGAGCCAGGGAGATTTATCAATTTGTAAAAACAGGTCAGCCTGCCGTGAACGCTCTCCTCGCCAATAATATCAGAAACAGCTCACTCAATGATACCAAGTGGCTTATCTTCAGAAACCATGGACTTGCCGTGATAAACCAGATTGACCTTTCACAAACAAACAATCTGATCTACCGAATGATGAGCTGGGTCGATAAAGGAGTCATTGTATTCCGGCTTGACAGTGAAAGAGGAGAAGAATTAGCGCGCATAACACCGATAAATACAAAAGGGAAATGGACGCTATTCGAGACTGCCTTCAAGGGCGCTTCCGGCAAGCACGACATCTATATCGCTTACGAAAATCCTACATTAAAAAATCCAGCAGACAACGGAGCCATGTTCGACTGGTTTTATTTTACTGAGGAATTTCCAGGCAACGACAAACCCGGATACGCTGAGGCAAAGAAAGATTTTTGGAGATTACTGGAGGCCGGAGCAGTATTAACACCCGTCATGATGGATAACCCGTCGAATATGACGCGTAAGACTTTTGTGTTTGACCGCGGTAACTGGCTTGCAAAAGGAAAGGAAGTTCAACCCGGCACGCCAGCCTCACTGAATCCTTTTCCAAAAAATGCACCCGCCAACAGACTCGGTCTGGCACAGTGGATGTTGAGTGAAGATCATCCCCTTACTTCCCGGACAATTGTCAATCGGGTCTGGGAACAGATTTTCGGAACTGGATTTTGCGAGACCCTGGAAGACATGGGAACCCAGGGCATGGCACCTTCTCATCCGGAACTGCTCGACTATCTATCGTGGCAGTTTATGCATGAAGATGGGTGGAAAATGAAAACGCTGATTAAAAAAATTGTAATGTCAGCGACCTATCGTCAGGATTCTAAACTTACGGAAGAAGGCCTGGCCCATGACCCTACTAACCGGTTTTTGAGTCGCGGTCCACGCGTGCGACTTTCCGCAGAACAGGTTCGCGACCAGACGCTTGCCGTATCAGGATTACTGAGCCCTAAAATGTTTGGACCCAGTGTGATGCCGTACCAGCCTGACGGGATATGGCAGTCTCCTTATAATGGATTGAAATGGAAAAGGGATAAAGGTGAAGATGGTTATCGCAGAGCGATCTATACCTATTGGAAAAGAACTGCACCCTACCCTTCCATGATGCTATTTGACGGTATTGCCCGTGAGGTGTGTTCTGCGCGGCGCATACGGACCAATACACCTTTACAGGCACTGGTAACACTCAATGATTCAGTTTATGTCGACGCTGCAAAAAATCTGGCGAAGTGGATGAAAAATAATACAGGCAATGTCCGTGAACAGATCCGTTTCGGATATGAAAAAGCCATCGGCAGACCCATCAGTACCGGAAAACTTGATGTGCTCTATAATCTATTTAAAAAAGCTTCACCGGATTTCAGGAAGGCTTCCAATCCCGTAAAGAAACCGAACGAAAACATTGCGCTTGAGCTCGTTGCGAATGCCATTTTGAACCTGGATGAATTTATTACAAAAGACTAATCATGGATTTTGAGAATATATTGAATCAGGCACAATATGAGTCAGCGGGATTGGTCACGCGCAGACATTTCCTGAAAAATTGCACGATGGGACTTGGCGCCATGTACCTGGGGGGAGCATTTGGCTCGTGTCAGTCTCCCACGGGGGGTGCAGCGGAAATAATGGATCCCCTTGCACCACGAGCGCCGCATTTTCCGGGCAAGGCCAAATCAGTGATTTACCTTCACATGGCAGGAGCGCCGTCTCAATTTGAACTCTTTGACTACAAGCCGGAATTGCAAAAACTGAATGGCCAGCTTTGTCCCGTCTCTTTCCTTGAAGGAAAAAGATTCGCATTCATCCGTGGAGTACCCCAAATGCTTGGACCGCAAGCTGTCTTCAAACAACGAGGGCAAAGCGGCAACTGGATCTCCGATCACCTTCCGCATATGGCGGATATAGCCGACGAATTTTCAATCATCAAAGCTGTGTATACCAATCAATTCAATCATGCGCCAGCTCAATTACTCATGCACACCGGCAGTCCTCGTCTCGGCAGGCCCAGCATGGGATCATGGGTAACGTATGGACTGGGAACAGAGAATAATAACTTACCTGGATTTGTTGTGCTCACTTCCGGAGGTAAAGCACCCGATGCAGGCAAAAGCGTTTGGGGAAGCGGTTTCCTTCCTACCGTATATCAAGGCGTTCAATGTCGGTCGGAAGGTGACCCGGTTTTATTTATCAAGGACCCCGATGGTGTGAGTCGTGATCTTCGGAAGGCATCTATTGACGCTATCAATGAAGTAAACAAACTCTCCTACCAGGAATTCAAGGACCCCGAAACGCTTACACGCATCGCACAGTATGAACTTGCCTTCCGGATGCAGACTGCTGTGCCCGAGGTCATGGACATCTCCAAAGAACCGGCCTACATCCACGAAATGTATGGGACAAAACCGGGGGAGACCTCCTTTGCCAACAATGCATTGTTAGCAAGAAAGATGGTGGAAAATGGCGTGCGCTTCGTCCAACTATTCGACTGGGGATGGGACTCCCATGGCACAGACCCCGGGACTTCACTGGACATCGGCCTTATTAATAAATGCCGATCCGTGGACAAGGCCACCACCGCATTGATTCTCGACCTGAAGCAGCGCGGATTGCTGGATGAAACACTTATCGTGTGGGGAGGAGAATTCGGAAGGACACCCATGCAGGAAAATCGTGAAGGGAAAACCAACTTATTCAAAGGCAGAGACCATCATGTAGACGCCTTTACACTTTTGATGGCCGGCGGTGGAATAAAGAAAGGCTTCTCATTCGGAGAGACAGACGAGATAGGATATGCGGGTGTAAAAGACCGCGTGAGTACCTTTGATATTCAGGCCACTATTCTCAATCAACTTGGTTTTAATCATGAAGAAATGACTTATGAATTCCAGGGAAGGCCATTCAGGCTCACCGATGTGGAAGGCAAAGTGATCAACTCAATAATTTCCTGACATGAAAGTTAACAGAAGAAGTTTTGTAAAAGCCACAGTCACTTCCAGTGCAGCACTGTTGCTACCTGACTTTGATATTCATCAAAATACAATCAAACTGCCTTCCACCACATCACTGAAGATCATGGCAACCAATTGGGGCTTTGATGGAAGCATTGAGCAATTCTGCACGAAAGCTAAACAGGCCGGTTATGATGGGGTTGAACTGGGTTGGCCAGCAGAGCCTGCCGACCAGAAAAAACTGCTGGATGCTGCGAAAGCCAATCAACTGAGTTTTGCTTTCCTTGTTGGCGTATGGGACAAAGATGACTACACTTCACATCTCAAGAGTTTTGAGAAAAAGCTCCATGAGGCTATTGCCACACAACCACTCTATATTAACTGTCATGCAGGAAAAGATCATTTTTCGTGGGACCAGAATCTTGCCTTCATGTCAATGACGTCAAAGCTCAGTGCTGATTTCAAAATTCCCATCTACCACGAAACCCATCGTGGTAGGATTCTTTACTCTGCTCCGATAGCAAAAAATTACATTGATAAAATTCCTGATCTTCGCCTGACATTGGATATCTCACATTGGTGTGCCGTTCACGAGTCATTGCTTTCCGACCAGGCCGTTACCATCGAACAGGCTTTAAAAAAAACCGAGCATATTCACGCCCGCATCGGACATCCTGAAGGTCCTCAGGTAAGTGATCCAAGAGCACCGGAATGGGCCAAAGCAGTCGAGGCTCACTTCGCCTGGTGGGACGAAGTGGTGAAGAACAAGATTGCCAATGGCTCAACCACAATAACTTTCCTGACTGAATTCGGTCCGCCCGACTATCTGCCTACTTTGCCCTTCACCCGGCAGCCTGTGGCCAACCAATGGGACATTAATATATATATGATGCACACCCTGAGAAAAAGATATGTAACAGGATGAACCTCCTCGACTATATCGGCCGCTTTCATCCCGTGATGGTGCACTTGCCCATTGGCATTCTCATTGCGGCAATTTCTCTGGAAGTGTTGTCCCATGTAAAGGGTTTTAAAAAAGTCAGAAGGTCGGTAAAAGCGCTGCTGGTGCTGGGCTTTGCTTCAGCATTGGTGTCCTCGGCAACAGGACTTCTTCATGCGGAGTCAGGTGAGTTTGATGAATCACTCCTTGTTTCTCATCGGGCGCTTGCACTGGTAGTCACATTCTTTTCCCTGGTCGCAATTCTTCTGCACGGAAAAAAGAAAAAGGAATTCCGTCTCGGCTACTTCATCATCATGTTTGCTCTTGCCATCCTGATTATTCTCGCCGGACATTCGGGAGGCAGTATCACACACGGAACGGAATATCTAACGCCCTTTACAGAAGATGAGAAGCCTGTTGGGCTGGTGGTCCGCCCGCAGCATGAATTGTATGCCGGCATTATTGCTCCCATTTTCAAACAGAAATGTATCCATTGTCATGGGGCCTCCAAACAAAAAGGAAAATTGAGACTGGATCAACCGGAGTTTATTCTGAAAGGCGGGGAAGATAATATTTTGATCAATGGACATGAGGGTGAGTTGTGGCGACGGATTCATCTTGACAGGAATGATGAAGATCACATGCCGCCAAAGGAGAAGCCTCCGCTCACAAAAGAAGAAATTAGTTTAATAACGTATTGGCTTGATAATGGCGCCAGTTTTACCGGCACGCTTGCCTCCATGCCCGGGGCAGATTCATTGATGAAAGTTCTTACTATTGACCGCGTCACGGGGGAAAAAGTACGGGAAAGTGTTGCGATGCCGGATGAGAAATTGGTGAGTGCTTTACGGAACGCAGGTATCACCGTTTCATTTCTTTCAAAAGACGACGGCAGGATTTCACTTCAGTTCATCAACGTATATCAAAATAAGTTAACACCAATACTGGAACAGCTGCCGGTTATCTGTCAGCAGGTAATTGAAATCAAGTTACCGGGAATAAAAATATCTCACGATCAATGGACGTTTCTGCAATCCATGACTGCGCTAGAAAAAATCCATCTGGAGAAATCATCGTTCGCTGACAATGAGGTTCCTTTTCTGAACGCTTGTACAAAGCTTGAATATCTTAATCTTGTCGGTACATCCGTCACCGCCAAGGGGCTTGCCCGGCTTTCGCTAAACAAACTGAAACAGCTTTATCTTTTTCAAACTGACATTAAAGAGGATGAGCTCGGCGCGGTACAGAAATTATTTCCAAATGCCAATGTTGTTTTGGGTGGATACCAGGTACCGACTTTGCAGAGTGATACAACGGAAGTGAAGGATAAAACGAAGAACAACTAAATTTAACCGCAGAGCCGCTAAGGCGCAGAGAAGTACAACTCCGCGGCCTTTCGCCTTTGCGATTTAATCCTCTAAAAATTATTCACAAATCTCCTGAATCCATCCTTAAGCAACCGAACATTGAAATTGATCAGGAATCCCAGGCGTTTATCCGCGAGGTGAAGGTAACTTATAAGCTGTGCTTCATGAACCGGTAGAAGTAGCTCGACTGCCTTTAGTTCGAGAATGATTTCATTCTCAACGATCATATCAGCAACATATTCTTTATTCAAAACATGGCCTTTATACATAAGTGGAATCAAAACCATAGGTTCTACCTTCAATCCGCGTGATCTAAGTTCAAAGAGAAGACACTTTTGATAAACTCCCTCTAACAATCCCGGTCCCATTTCACAGTGACTGTAATTTCAGCATCAAGAATTTCTCTTGAAAGTCGATAGTACTTTTCCCTGGGAAGTGTTGATTTGTCAAACGTAAGTAGCTTGGATTTGTGTCAACATTGACGATGAGGAAAACCTGATGAATTTTTTTATAACCGCAGACCTGTCTTTATACTGTATTTCATCTGCCGTTGGTATTCAGTGTACAAATCAAAACACCTTGAATTCATATGGATGAAGTATATCAAAATCTTCGCAACTTCTCATCCCCTCATCTTCACATCTTCCTCCCACTACGCATTTCCCTCAATTTCCTCAG
>DAOMZK010000157.1:0-6054 GCA_035438035.1 Cyclobacteriaceae bacterium
ATAAGCGAACCGGACCAGGGTATTTATGATGCCATGAACAAGGCAGTAAGGATGGCCACCGGGGATATTATCGGGATAATCAATTCGGATGATTTTTATACGCACAAAAGTGTAATCTCCAAAGTTGTGGGTGTTTTTAATGAAAAGGGAGTTGACGCCACCTTCGGTGATCTGACATTTGTGGATCCGAAAAATCTGAATAAAGTAGTCCGGCATTATTATTCCAGCAACTGGAATCCTGAGAAATTTGCGTGGGGTTTTATGCCGGCACATCCGACATTTTTCGTCAGGAAAAAAGGCTATGAAGTTGCTGGATTATTCAAGACCAATTATAAGATCGCGGCAGACTATGAGATGCTGATCAGGATGTTGTATGTGCATAAACTCTCTTACACTTACATTCCTGAAAACCTGGTGGTCATGAGAAGGGGAGGTGTCAGTTCAAACGGACTGACCAGCAATATCATTTTGAATAAGGAAATCCTCCGTGCCTGCCGGGAGAATGGAATTCGAACCAACTACCTCAAGATCTACTCCAAGTACTTCAGAAAAGTCTTCGAGTTGATTAACATCCGGTAAAATTGATGTTCAATATTTTTTGGCGTCCCTTTTATCAGTCCCTGGACTGGCAAGCAAAATGAAGACCGTATTGATTACCGGTATTTCGGGTTTTATTGGTTCGAATCTTGTCCGGCATTTTAAGGATCAACCCGATATCAGGCTGATGGGTTATTCCAGAAAGCCGGAAGCTACCGCCGATATTAAATTGGTCTCAGGGTATAGCGCGGCATTGCTGGACGAGCTATCAGTGGATTGTGTCATTCACCTGGCCGGTATTGCGCATGATCTTTCAGGGAAGTACCAGGATGAAGACTATGACAGCGTCAATTTTGGAATGACGGCTTCGTTGTATGAAGAATTCTTAAAATCCAGGGCTACCGCATTCATTTTCATGAGTTCCATCAAGGCTGCGGCGGACCATGCTTCATTGCCGGTGGATGAATCTGTCAACCCCAGCCCGCTTACAAGTTATGGCAGGTCAAAACTGAAAGCAGAGCAGTTCATAATTCAAAATGGAAGTAAGGATGGAAAGCATTTCTATATATTTCGTCCATCCGTAATTTATGGCAGAGGCAACAAGGGCAACATGCATTTACTGGCTAAATTGATCCAATCCGGAATGCCTTATCCGCTGGGAAAGTATGACAATCAACGATCTTTTCTTTTTATTGAGAACCTCAATTTTATTGTTGAACAATTCATCCGGAATCAATTTGATTCTGGCGTGTATCATCTTTCAGACGGCAGTACCCATTCCACCTCGGAACTGATTCATATTATGGCTGCTGCCATGCAAAAGAGAATACCGGTCTGGAATCTGCCAAAGGGAATAGTTGATCTGCTCGCCAATGTGGGCTCGGTTGTTCATCTTCCCTTCAACAGGAATACCTTGTCAAAGCTGACGGAAAGCCTGGTAGTTTCGAATGGAAAGGTGATCGGGGAAATGGGTAGTCCGTTGCCCTTTACCACTCCGGAAGGACTTTCTAAAACGTACGCTGAGTCATGAGACCGGGATTATTCATTCTTTCCTTTGTATTCCTGGCGGCTATGGAATGGATTTACATTCTAACGGCGAGGAAGTTTGGTATTGTGGATCGCCCGAATGAAAGAACGTTGCATGAATGGCCCACCGTACGCGGGGGAGGAATCGTATTTTATTTTGGATTTATAATCGCGGTCATTTTAGTGGGGGGGATGAGTCTGTGGCTTGTGGCAGGCGTTACGCTCGTTTTTATCACAGGATTTTTGGATGACATCTATGATATGCCGAGTGTGGCGAGGTTGCTGGTGCAAATTGTGGCATTCGGTTTTATGTTTTGGGATATTGGCTTTTTGTCCACAGGAAACCCCTGGGTATGGCTGGGCTGGGTGGTCGCCGTGGGTGCCATCAATGCATTCAACTTTATGGATGGTATCAATGGGTTAACAGCCGGTTACAGCCTGGTTACGCTACTCACCCTTTTGTGGATTGACGCTACGGTTATCGATTTTGTTGATGCCAACCTGCCTGGCATTATGATTTCATCATTAGTAGTCTTTAGTTTTTTCAATTTCAGATCCCGTGCCCTGGCTTTTGCAGGCGACGTGGGGAGCACAACCATAGCCTTCATTATACTCTACCTGATTTTTATATTGATTTATAAAACGGGTAATGCCATATATATTATGTTCCTGACCCTGTATGGAGTGGATACATTTCTGACTATCATTCACAGAATAATGAGGCAGGAAAACATTTTGAAAGCACACCGGCTTCATCTTTTTCAAGTTATGGTACTTCATTTCAAGATTCCGCACACCCGGATGAGCATGACTTATATGGCCATTCAGTTCATCGTGAACGTACTGATCATTATGAATTTGACTCAGGATCATGTGCGGCAGTATACTTTTGGCGCTTTGATATTGTTTGTGCTAGGATTGGCATACGTCATGATTAAGCTCAGGATATTCAAGACTTTTCAGAAGGCGAATTGAATTCAGATCCCTGTTTATTTTGTACTTGTCGATAATCAAGCCAGCATTTGACCGCATCAGTGCGTTACTCTGCCTGATCATGCTGAGCCCCGTATTGTTACTGGTAGCACTTATCCTGATGATTTTCCAAAAAGGAAAAGTATTCTTTGTCCAGGAGCGGCCGGGATATAAAGAGCGCAGTTTTAGAATTATAAAATTCAGGACGATGACCGATCTGCCAGAGGACGGAATGGATGCATCACACGAAAAGCGGATTACCCGTATTGGAAAAATGTTAAGAAAGACCTCGCTGGATGAACTTCCCCAGTTGTGGAATGTAGTCAGGGGAGAGATGTCATGGGTGGGACCACGGCCCTTGCTGAAAGAATATATTCCGCTGTATTCAACTGAGCAGCGTCGACGGCACAATGTAAAACCAGGTATAACCGGATGGACCCAGGTCAAAGGGAGGACGGCCATTCCCTGGCAGAAGAAACTGGAACTTGATCTCTACTATGCCGGTCATGTTTCATTTTGGCTTGACATCTACATACTGCTGAAAACCATCTTTGTTATTGTTAGTTTTAGGAAAGATATTTCAGATATAGAAAAGCCATTTCAGGGAAATTGAAAGACATAGCCATATATGGAGCTGGCGGGCTTGGCCGGGAGACGGCCTTGCTGATAGACCAGGTAAATGAGCAATCACCAAAGTGGAATCTCATTGGATTTTATGACGATGGAATTATAAAAGGAATTGAAGTTGACGGGATGCCGGTGCTGGGTGGCATACAGGAGATCAATGAGATCAGCGGTCAGTTGAGCCTCGTTGTTCCGATTGCCGATTCAGATGCAAGGCAGCGGGCCGTAAACCGGATAACCAATTCTAAAATTGAATTCCCCTCGATAGTTCATCCATCTTGCCTTGCGGGAAGTAAACGCAACATCATATCGCGCGGATGTATTCTGTCAGCCGGGGCGATTCTGACTACCGGCATATCACTGGGTGAATTTGTGATCATCAACTTATTGACAACAGTTGGTCATGATGTGTCCTGCAGTGCTTTCGTAACCATTATGCCAGGGGCAAACATTTCGGGTAATGTTGGGATTGGTTCCAACACTTTGGTAGGAACCGGGGCTAAAATTCTTCCGAATCTCAGCATCGGCCATCACTGCAGGGTCGGTGCCGGTGCGGTGGTAACAAAGGATGTAAAGGATGGGACAACCGTTGTGGGGATTCCAGCGAATGAAAAGTAACGCTGAATATTTAAAGGAATTCAGGCCTGCCATCCGGTTCGTTCTTGTTTTCGTTTTAATCTATGTCATAGGCAACGTGATATATGGAATATGGGTGGAATCATTTAAACCCATGCCCGATCCTGCCACACGCTGGGCTTCAGAGCAGAGTGTAGTTTTGATTAATATTTTTTTCGACACGGTTTCAACGGTTGTCAATGAGAATAGTCCAAATATTCTTATAACAAGAAATCAAAAAGTAATCTTGAGCGTGTTTGAAGGTTGCAATGGTGTTAACGTGATGATTGTTTTCGTATCATTTATTGTAGCATTTGGCGGCCGTTTGAAAGCAACAATAGTCTATCTACTGACCGGTATATTGGTGTTGCATATTGCCAATCTCATCCGGTTAACGCTTCTTTATCTGACGGCCATTCATCAACGACCGCTGTTTTATTACTTTCATAAATATCTTTTTACTGCGGTGCTTTATGCGGTAGTATTTTTGCTGTGGTACATTTGGATTGAAAGGTTAAGAAGAAAACTGAAGACATCTGACACTGTTCAAGCATAGACGAACGAGGGTTGTACTGATTTTTCTTGCATTGTGCATGCTGTTGATGGTATATCTTTTTCAAAGAATAGATTTTTCTAACCTGATGGGAATCGCGGCTCCAAATTTGAAATTTGTATTTAACCGATCAGTCCGGTTTCTTGTCAATGATATAGCTTGCCTCCTCTTAATAGCTTCGATTTTTAATAAATCATCTTATTTCAAATTGAGTGCCTGGCTATTTTTGATCGAATTATTGATTCTTTTACCACTGTACTTTATTGTGAAGCTTTCATTGGAAGGAGACAGTGAAATTTCTTCACCACTGCTTTCACAATGGCACAGGATGATTGTCAATCCCTTATTGATGATCGTACTCATGGTCGGATTCTTTTATCAGGATTACTTTTACAAAAAACACCAATAGGTTGACGTATCGCATTCCACTTTCTGCGACGCCGATGGATGCTCAGGCTCTGGCGGGTATTATTGAATCCTATGGCAACAGGCCAGTGATGGATTTGGTGACAGACTTTGAAAAAAAAATACAGGCGTATACCGGGTCCAGGTTTGTGCTGGCCGTGAATTCGGGAACGTCAGCGATACACCTGGCGTTGAAAGCGCTGGGAGTGGGGCCCGGCGATCTCGTCATCGCGCCGACCTTTACGTATGTGGCTACCATTAACCCGATTTTGTACCAGGGCGCTACGCCCGTATTGGTTGACAGTGAGCAGCGATCCTGGAATATGGATCCTGAGTTGCTGGATCGGGCCATTCAGGATGCGGTGAAGAAAAATAATAAGCCGCGTTGTGTGATAGTGGTGCATGGGTACGGTATGCCGGCCGACATGAAAGCGATTACTACAATTTGTCAGCATCATGATATTCCCATTCTTGAAGATGCAGCCGAGGCGATTGGCTCAACCTGTTTGGGCCGGCTAGCAGGAACCTTTGGCAAGGTTGGAATTTTATCATTTAACAATAATAAAACCGTCACTACGTATGGGGGAGGGGCTATCCTGACGGAGGATGAGCAAATCTACAGGCAATGTTATTATTGGGCTACCCAGTCCCGGTCGGTTAAGCCATTTTATGAGCATGCTGATATAGGGTATAATTACCGGATGGGGCCGCTGGCCGGTGCTGCGGGTTTATTGGGATTGGGCAGTGTCGGGTCAAAAATTGAGAGCCGGAGAGCAAGTTTTGAGGGATATCGGAAGTTATTGGCAATCAATGATGTGGATGTCAAATGGCTTACGGAACCATCAGGTTGTTTTTCCAACCGTTGGTTGAGTACTGGGGTATTTAAATCGCTGGATGTCAGCAAGATGATCAGCAAATCGGGGGATAATGGCATCGAATTGCGGAGGTTATGGAACCCCATGCATTTGCAGCCTTATTTTAAGGGATATCCAGTCTATAGAAACGGGCATTCAGAGTATCTTTTCCAGAATGGCTTATGTCTTCCGTTCGTTGAAGGTGAGGCCATTCAAGAAGTCGTCGAAGCGTTGATTTCTGCTTCAAAATAAGGGTTACTTATTTGGTCGGACATGCATTAATTTCCAAGGTGGATTCTGCCTTGAAGGTTGATATTTGCCATATTGTGCTATCTTTGGAAATCCTTTAATTTGAGTAAAATAATGAGAAGACTGCTACTACTGTTTGGCTGCATTTTGCAGCTCTCATTGAGTACATTAGCGCAAGGTCCATATACGTCTACTGGTTCCGGTAATTGGAATTCCGGA
>DAOMZK010000158.1:0-5965 GCA_035438035.1 Cyclobacteriaceae bacterium
ATATGATATCCCGTGCACGATTGTAAACAAAGTCTGTGCATCAGGCATGAAAGCCATTATGCTCGGTGCTCAGTCGATTATGCTGGGGCAAAGTGATGTGGTCGTCACAGGAGGCATGGAGAGTATGTCCAATACACCTTACTATTTATTGAAAGCCCGATATGGATATAAGTATGGAAACGGAGAATTGATTGACGGACTTACATTCGATGGACTCACGGATGTGTACAATCATTGTGCGATGGGTGTATGTGCTGATAACACGGCAAAAGAAATGAAAATCAGTCGCGAGGATCAGGATGCCTATGCAATCAATTCATACAAACGATCCGCCGCAGCCTGGTCGGCAGGAAAATTCAAGGATGAAATTATTGCAGTAGAGATTGCAGGAAAAAAAGGTGACGTTACGCTCTTTGGTGAAGATGAAGAATACAAGAATGTCAACTTTGAAAAAATACCTGCACTTAAACCCGTTTTTACAAAAGAAGGAACAGTCACCGCTGCCAATGCTTCCACGCTGAACGATGGCGCTTCTGCGGTTATCCTGATGAGCAAGGAAAAAGCAAAAGAACTGGGCGTTCAACCCCTTGCTAAAATCCGGGGCTTTGCCGATGCTGCACAGGATCCGATGTGGTTTACTACCACCCCTTCAATCGCAATACCCAAAGCAATGAAAGCAGCAGGTGTTGAGAAGAAAGATGTGAGCTATTATGAAATCAATGAGGCATTTTCTGCCGTTGCCATCGCCAACAACATCAAACTTGGACTTGACCCTACGCATGTCAATGTGAATGGCGGTGCAGTTGCCCTTGGTCACCCCCTTGGATCCTCCGGTTCGAGGATTACAGTAACCCTTGCCAATGTGTTAAAGCAAAACAATGCTACCATCGGTGTTGCCGGGATTTGTAATGGCGGAGGTGGGGCTTCGGCTATTGTTCTTGAACGTGTTTAACACAACATCAGCATAATTCTGTCGTTGGATAAATTATGTTCAAAGTTCAAAGTTCAATGTTGGTCGGACTTTGAACTTTGAACCTGAAACAACCTGTGATGATAAGGTTACTTTGCATACTGTGCCTGGCTTCGAATTGGGTGATCGCCCAAAAGCAGGTTGTTACCTACTACGACGGTGCAAAAAAGCGTATCCAGGAAGATTTTTACGTTTCCAAAGAAAATGAAGATGTCCTGACCGGGCCATACAAACGGTACTATCCCAACGGGAAGCTGGAGATGGAAGGACGGTATGATGACGGAAAACGTTCCGGAACTTTTCTGGAATATTTCCCCGATGGCACCCTGCAAAGAAAGATCACTTATCAAAACGGCATGCGCCATGGCACTGTAGAGGTATTCGATGAATCGGGCAAACGCATTCAAACGGCTTACTATAAAAACAACCAACTCATTGACAGTGTCAAATCATTCTACGCTACAGGTTCCACGAAAAATGAGACCAATTTTGTAAAAGGAAAACCGGATGGCCTGGTTCGTGAATACTTTCCTTCCGGAATTGTCAAGAGGGAAACCATTTACAAAAACAGGAAGCCCAACGGACTCAGCAAAACCTATTACGAAAATGGCATCGTCCAGATTGAAGTGAATTTTAAAGACGGTATCATCAATGGATTTTATAAAACGTATTATCCAAACGGCCAGCTTGAAACGCTCTCCACCATTAAGGATGGTGAAAAAACGGGGAACTTTAAGAATTATGATTCCCTCGGCCACCTTCTGCTGGACGGATACTTCACCAACGGCAAACTGGATGGCGACAATACCGCTTACTATGCCGATGGTACAGTGCGACACAAATTTCAATACAAGGAAGGGGCTAAAACCGGATCCAACCTGGAATACCATCCCAACGGGCAGATTAAGACGAAGGAGCAGGTGGCCATCAATGGGATAGATGTCACTGAAGAAGGTTTTGACGATACCGGGAAATCTACTTATGAAAAACATTTCAGGAATTTAAAGCCACGGGGTATATGGACCTATTATGCTCCCGACGGAAGGACGCCTAAACTCAAAGAGACTTACGAAAATGGAAAACTCCATGGTGTAAGAACACAGTATTATCCAAATGGAGAAAAACAGACCGAGGAGATGTACCAATACAACCTCATCACTGGAACTGTGAAAAATTTCTTTGACAATGGTAAGACAGAATCAGTCGCAGAATATCGTGCCAACCGCCCCCACGGTCCTTTTACCAGTTTCTACCCAAACGGCAAGTTGAAAGAAGAAGGCGAATACGTAGCCGGAAAGAAACACAAGGAATGGAAGGAATACAATGAACAAGGCAACCTCATAAAAACTTATGTTTTCAATGCAGGGATATTTGTTGAGGAGAAGTAGTTCAGGGTTCGCCAAACGAAGCGGTCTCCGCGTAGTCAGGTTCATTTTTCAAATTGTCCTTCAATTCGTCAGCTGGAATTCGTAAATCGTAATCCGTAAATCGTTCATTTTTCATGGAAGCCATCAAAGAGACTCACTTTAAGTTTAAAGGTCAAACCGGATTTTACAGGGGAAAGGTCCGCGATGTGTACTACTTCGGTGACCGGATGGTAATGGTGGCCACCGATCGCATCTCTGCTTTTGATGTAGTGCTTCCCCGGGCCATTCCCGACAAGGGACGTGTTTTAAACCAGATTGCAGCCATCAATCTTGCCGCTACGAAGACGCTGGTACCGAACTGGGTTCAGTCCACTCCCGATCCCAATGTCACGATTGGTTTCCGTTGTGAAACTTACCCGGTTGAGATGGTTGTACGTGGTTATCTTTCAGGCCATGCCAGCAGAGAGTACAAAGCCGGAAAACGAATCCTTTGTGGTGTCCCATTGCCTGAAGGTCTGCAGGAAAGTGATCCCCTGCCCCAACCCATCATCACCCCTACAACCAAAGCACACGTGGGTCACGATGAAGATATTTCCAGGGAAGAAATTATTCGTCGAAAACTGGTGAGTGAGGAGGAATACGCCACGCTTGAAAAATATGCATTGGCTCTTTTTTCAAAAGGCACTGCACTCGCTGCTGAAAGGGGCTTAATCCTGGTGGATACGAAATACGAATTTGGCAAACAAGACGGTAAAATATTCCTGATCGACGAAGTACATACCCCTGATTCCTCCAGGTACTTTTATCAGTCCGGATATGCGCAACGGCAGCAATCCAAAGAACCGCAGAAACAACTTTCCAAGGAATTCGTACGGCAATGGCTGATTGAGAATGGGTTTCAGGGCAAAGATGGACAGCGCGTGCCGGAAATGACTGATGCCATCGTTAACACCATCGCCGACCGATACCGCGAATTGTATGACCAGGTGACCGGTGAGAAACTCGCCCCGTTAAATTCCCGGAATATTTTGGAACGAATTGAGCAGAACATCGTTAATTCTGTAAAATGAACTACTTTTGAGGTGATAACGGACAATATGAAGTATACTATCGATAAACAGGAGAAATACAGCCTGCTGCGTTTACATGAAGAGAAGCTGGATTCCACAGTGGCACCTTCTTTAAAATCTGAATTGATTACGCTCCACGCGGAAGGAATCAGGAATATTATACTTGATCTGAGTGAAATAAAATATACCGACAGTTCCGGACTCAGTGCGTTATTGGTAGGCAACCGAATTCTACAGGAAGACGGAGGCGTATTTGTCCTGGCGAGCCTCTCCGACCACACCCTCAAGCTGATTAAAATTTCACAATTGGACAGCGTTCTGACCATCGTTCCTACGATTGAAGAGGCCGTCGACTCCGTGTTCATGCACGAAATTGAAAAGGACATGAAAGGCGGAGAATAAGTGGCTAAAAACCTTTAACACCTTTCTTGTCATTCAAACTTACCATCCTCGGCTCCAGCGGAGCGCTTCCAGCATACGGCAGATTTCCCACTTCCCAACACGTTTCTCTTCACCATCATCATTTTCTCATCGACTGCGGTGAAGGTACCCAGCTTCAGCTTGCACGATTCAATATCAGTATCCATAAAATCAACCGGATATTCATTAGCCATTTGCACGGCGATCACTATCTCGGTTTAACGGGATTGTTGTTCTCCATGCACCTCCAGCGACGAGAATCTGATCTGCATATTTACAGCTTCAAGGGATTGGACGAAATCCTGCTGGCTCAATTGAAGCATTCCAGGTCCGTTCTCCATTTTAAAATTATTTTCCACGTGCTGACTGAAGGAAAAGCAGAGGTTATCCTGGATGACGAAACCTTTTCAGTTGAAACCATTCCTCTCGACCATAAGATAAAAACGTCAGGGTTTCTCTTTCGTGAAAAATCCAAATCGTTTAATATTGATAAATCCAAATTAAGTGCTGCTATCACCGTACAGCACATTGCATTGTTAAAAAAAGGATTGGATATCCTGGATGAAGCCGGAAAGGTGCTGTATAGGAATAGTGACTTCACCCTCCCGCCCAAACCACCTTTATCCTATGCCTATTGCTCCGACACTCAACCCTCTGAAATAGTGGCCCAACAAATTCACGGCGTTGATCTTTTGTATCACGAAGCCACCTTCATGGAAGACGAAGTCGGCAAAGCAAGGGAAACCAAGCACAGCACAGCATCCGAAGCGGCCCAGACTGCTAAATCAGGTAAAGTAAAAAAGCTGGTGATCGGACATTTTTCAGCACGGTATAAGGATTTGAATCTATTATTAAAAGAAGCTATAAATATTTTCCCTGAAACCTATCTGGCTATTGAGGGCCAATCTTTTGAATTGTAATCAAACTGAATTTATCGAAATCCTGGTTTTGACAAAACCCAACTTGGACCTAACTTACCAACGGTAATTTCAAATCCGTGAAAATCCGTGGCAAAAATAAATTTGCATCTTAGTGCATTAGCGGCCTAACCCTAATTCATGGAACTCATCCTGGAACAAAAGAAGAATCGCCTGTTTGTAGTCCTGAGTGGAATTTTTCTGACCAATGCCCTCATCGCTGAGATGATTGGTGTGAAAATATTTTCAGGAGAAGCCACACTGGGACTTAATCCTGCCAATCTGAATCTCTTCGGGTTCACCATGGATTTCAATCTCACCGCCGGTGCCGTGATATGGCCTGTAGTTTTTATTACCTCCGATCTCATCAATGAGTATTTCGGTAAACCGGGTGTCAAGCGCATCAGTTACCTGACCGCTGCATTTATCGGATATTCCTTTATCGTAATATTTCTCACCATGAAATTGCCGCCTGCAGGCTGGTGGATGGATGCAAACAGCCAGGACAACGCAGGGAACTACTTTAATATGGATTTTGCTTTTAATAAAATTTTTGGTCAGGGTCAGCGCATTATTATCGGTTCTCTCTCCGCTTTCATCATCGGTCAGCTGGCGGATGTATGGGTCTTTCAGAAACTCAGGAAGGTTACCGGGCATCAGAAGCTCTGGCTTCGCGCTACCGGTTCTACATTGATCTCACAACTGATTGACAGTTTTGTGGTATTGTTTATCGCTTTCTCCGGTACATTCTCAGTGCTACAAATCCTCGCCATCGGTATCACGAATTACATTTACAAATTCACCGTAGCCATATTGCTGACCCCGCTGATTTATGTTGGTCACAATATAATAGACCGGTACCTGGGAAAAGAACATGCTTCAAAAATTGCCGAGGAAGCCTCCCACCAGAGTCAGAAGTTCTTATAACCTCTGCGAAGATTATCCAATATCACGGCTGTAGCCGTTGAGGCGTTCAGAGATTCGGCCTGACCATACCGTGGAATGGTTATGGGTTGGGTTACAAATTGCTTCACTCCTGGTGAGATTCCGCGGGACTCATTACCAATCACAATCAATCCTGCAGGGTTAAAATTTACCTGGTGAACATTTGTCCCTTCCAGTAAGGCACCATAGACCGGCAAAGTATTCTTAGTCAAAATTTGTTCGAGGGCCACGTAAAATACCTCAACCCTGAGGAATGATCCCATAGTAGCGTTGATC
>DAOMZK010000159.1:0-5941 GCA_035438035.1 Cyclobacteriaceae bacterium
ATCATTGTATTTGTCTTTGTCGTAATATCCTTTCGCCTTTTCATAGGCTATACCGGAACGATCGATGGTTACCGTTCTTGACTTCTGGGCCCAAAGCGGTGAGGTGACGCATACGGCCACCAGGATTAACATGTACATTCTCATAGTCAGGGTGTTTGGCGAACTGAAATTAGGGCAATATCAATCCGTGAAGAAATAAAATGGATGCATTTATAAAAATTCAGTACCAGTACGGATGGCAAGATACCTGCATCATGGTATTTGAAATTCCTCATGGTAAATTCAACTTGAATGCGAATTTGAAACACTTTTTTCAGCACCAAACCAAAACAAAATGAAAATCAACACCCAGGGAAGAATTCTCCTGCTTTTGTTGCTCATGACCGCCATATCGGGCGCATGGGCACAGAAACTGGCATTAGAAAACACCTACAAAATCACGCGGGAAGCGAAAAAGGGCTACCTCGATGAAGTCACGTATGACGCTAAAACACAGTACACCACGCTTTCCTTCGTGACCCGGGCCTCCAGCTCAGGTAAGAAGTCGAAAGTGAACTACCAGAATTACTTCTTCGACAAAGATTTCAATTTTGTCAAGGTTGAAGATGAAACCGATGTAAACTATCGCAACAAGAAATACCGCGGTGATGACTACCAGGTTGAAGGGGTCACCATGGAGAACAACCTTGTCGGCACGTTTGTGCTGAAAAAGAAGCTCATCACCTATACCTGGAACTGGTTTTTCGGCGGCTACAACAAGAAAGTAAAGAAACTTGACAAAGTTAAACCCAAGGATGACCTGGGAAACAAGTATACACTCCGCACCAAATATGAAAATGATGAGACCGGTGAAGTTTTGGCATTTGTAAATGCCAAAGGCAAAACTGCCAACCCCAATGAATTTTTGTTGATGCTGATCGACAAGGATCTCAACATTAAAGTAACTGATGCCAGCACATTTGAATCTCCCCAGAGCCTTGTAGCTTCCTACTACATTCCTATGGCGGAGGAAGAAGAATCAGACGACTCCGATGAAGAAGAATCTGAAGAAGATGATGAAGATGATGCAGGAAACCTGGCCAGCAATGATATTTCTATCATTTTTGCAGCTTCATCCCTCGGAAAGAAAGCAGATGCCGACATGCATAATTATACCTACTGGCGCGTTAATGCAGCCGGCTCTATCATTGAAAAAGTATCATTCAAGGCAGCAGCCAGCGCATGGAATGTGAACCAGGCGGTCTACTCCAAGGGTGATGTCTATCTCGGTGGTCCTGCCAATGAAGGCAAATACTACGACGTCGGGGTGGGTGGCAACAGCAAGGACAAGTGGAAATTTTTCCAGCTCGCCAAAATCTCAAACAAAAAAGCTGCCTACGTTACGCTGACCGATATCGATGAATTTGATGCCAAACTCAAAACACCTCCGTCACAGAAAAGAAGCCCTTCCTATGACGGTAAGCGGTTCCAGTTTGCCTTTGCCGATGCCCTCCAGGATGGCTCCATTATCGTATCCGGTCAGAATTACGAATGGGTAACTGTAAATAAGCAACGCCGCAAGTCCTTTCGGGATGTTGTGATGTTCCACTTTGACAACATGGGCAAATTGAAATCCCAGTATGGTGTGCGACGTGAGGAGAATAACAAAGACGCCAAATACAACCGCTCCATTCAATTCGGAGTACGCGGCAAGTCAAGTTACTATTGGACGATACTTGAACTTGACGGCTTCCATGTAGAAAAGGAAGGTGACAGCAAAATCAACAAGCCCCTGCTCTATCCCAGTGTAGCCCGGATCGATGCAGAGTCCGGTAATATTGGAGACTTTGTTCAATTTGGAACCGTCAATAATAAACCAACTTACTATCTCCACCGCCGCTTCCGCTACGTACCCATCCCGGAACAGAATGCGATTGTCTACCTTGGCGTTGACAAGCCGGGCAAAGTACTCTGGTTTGGAAAAGTTATAATGGATTAAGGTCTGATAACCAAACAACCCAAAAAGAGCCTGTCGTGAGACGGGCTCTTTTATTTCCAAGCAATTGAATTTTGGACACGGAATAACATGGAAAAATCATCTTGTCTGCCACAGAAGCCGTTCGCCGTTTGATTCAGATTCTCGCTGTCGATGTTGGTACGTGCCAACAAAGACACTGAGCACTAGCGTGTTGGTGAAGAACACCAACCCGGGCAAGTGTCAACTTCTTCTGTGACTCTGTGGCAAAAAAAAGACGGATGCATTGCTGCACCCGTCATTTCTAAATGGTTCCTGGGTTAATCCTATGCAAAGAAAGGAATTCCCGGTGTGGCGTATTTCTTCATTCCTTCTTCATTGATCTCAACACCCACTCCAGGCTTGTCTCTCAGGGTTATGAATCCGTTTTCCACCATCGGTCCGTCAAATGTTACAATTTCCTTAAACATAGGATCCCTGTGGAAGTAAATCTGCCATTCGAGGATCAGGAAATTGGGAACAGATGCACAAGCATGACACGATGCCATAGCGCCGAGGTATGAAGCCACCATGTGGGGTGCAAACGGTACGTAGTATAAATTGGAAAGGTTGGCGATCCTCTGCGCTTCTCCCAGTCCGCCGCATTTCTGCAGGTCGGGCATAATGATGTCTACTGCACCTATCTCCAGCAGGCTGCGGAATCCATAAGCGAGGTAATGATTCTCACCTGCGCAGATCGGTGTGCTGGTTGAATCTTTTATTGATTTATACGCTTCAGCATTTTCTGCGGGGATGGGTTCTTCGAGCCACATGAGATTGAATGGCTCAAGACGCTTGGCCAGGATGTGACCGGTCGGCGCATCGTATCTTCCATGACAGTCGATACAGATGTCTATGTTAGGACCAACAGCCTTTCGGGCAGCCGCAACGGAATCAACCATGCGCTGAAGTTCGGCAGGACTGGCCGTCCAGTTGAACTTGTCGTATTTGCCTGGATCATCAGCCTGGTCCAGATCAAACTTAAGCGCATTGAACCCCATCTTGACGGCTTCCGTCGCCGCATTGGCAAATTCAGTCGGGCCAGGCAGTTTGGATGTATTTAAGGCCGTATCGCAATAGACCCGGATTTTATCACGGAATTTACCTCCCAGCAATTGATAAACCGGAAGTCCCAATGCCTTACCGGCAAGGTCCCACAATGCAGCTTCGATGGCCGACAATACTGCTACATACATTCCTGACTGTGCACCAGCAAAGAATCCACTTCTCCGAATGTCTTCAAACAACCGGTGTACATTGAGCGGGTTCTGATCTTTTAAAAAGAAACCAAATCGTTTAACGAGGTGGTAGGTTCCGGGCGTTGCGTCCACGCCTTCACCATGTCCAACGATACCCTGGCTTGTAAAAATCTTGACAAAAAGAGAGTGACCATTCCTGATGTACCCACATTTGATCTCGGTTATTTTTAAATCAGTGGGTATTGACATCTTTGAAGTTTTATCAATAGCCTCTTCATAACCGCGGCCGAAAGTGGCTATCGGAGCCATTGCACCCACCGCCAGGGCATTCTTGAAAAACTTTCTTCTGCTATTTGTATTGCTCATTGTGTATCAGTTTAATGTTTTAACATAACTTACTGTAAATGTGGAGTATATATCCATTGAAATAATCCAATTGGTTACTCAAAGAATGGAACTCCGGGAGGTGCATATTTTTTCATCCCTTCCTGATTAATCTCCACACCAATTCCGGGTTTGTTGGAAACGGTTATGAAGCTATTCTCCACCTGGTTCCCTTCGTAAGTCACTATTTCCTTGAACATTGGATCCTTATGGAAATAAATCTGCCATTCCAGGATCAGGAAGTTGGGTACTGAAGCACAAACATGTGCGGATGCCATTGCGCCCAGGTAGGATGCAACCATGTGAGGAGCAAACGGAACGTAATAGAGATTTGATAAATTGGCAATGCGTTGAGCTTCTCCCAGTCCGCCGCATTTCTGCAAGTCGGGCATGATGATATCCACGGCATTTATTTCCAACAACCTCCTGAAGCCCAGTGCCAGGTAGTGATTTTCACCTGCACAAATGGGGGTGCTTGTTGAATCCTTTATTGACTTATACGCTTCAGGATTCTCTGCAGGAATAGGTTCCTCCAGCCACATCAGGTTGAGCGGCTCGAGACGCTTGGCCACCTGGTGGCCTGTAGGTGCATCATAGCGACCATGCATATCCACACAGATGTCGACATTTGGTCCTACAGCCTCGCGGGCGGCTGATATCTGGTCTACCATACGCTGAAGCTCAGCCGGGCTGGCGGTCCAGTTGTAACGGTCATACTTATTCGGGTCGTTGGCCTGGTCTAGATCAAACTTGACTGCATTGAAACCCATTTTCTTGGCTTCGCTTGCAGCATCAGCAAAATCCTTAGGCTGAGGCAGTCGGTTCTGATACAGTGCTGTATCACAATACACACGGACTTTATCACGGAATTTTCCTCCGAGCAACTGATAGACCGGCAGTCCCAGCGCTTTACCGGCAAGGTCCCAGAGTGCCGTTTCTACTGCAGAGAGCACGGCAACAAACATTCCGGATTGTGCCCCTTCAAAGAAACCGGACCTTCGTATCTCTTCAAAAAGTCTGTGGACATTCAATGGGTTCTTGCCCACGAGGCGTGTCTCCATCAATTTTACCAGGTGGTACGTGCCGGGTGTTGCGTCGACGCCTTCTCCATGCCCGATAATATCCTGGTTGGAATATATTTTAACGAACAAGGACGAGCCGCCCCTGATGTATCCGCATTTAATGGATGTGATCTTGAGATCGGAAGGAATCGAATTCAGGTTCGTCTTTTCAATAGCATCTTCGAATCCTTTACCATAGGTGGCCAGCGGAGATAAAATTCCTGCTGCCGCTCCCGTGGCTAGAGCATTTTTAAAAAAATTACGTCTGTTGGTTGACTTTGTCATGGCGTTGTCGGGTTTAAATATTTTTTACCAGGTGCGATTCTTCAGGAATTCCTGAATTTGTTCCTTGGGGACTGGAAGTTCACTGATGTGATCATTGAGCCACTTGGAAAAATCTTTTTCAATGTCATCCGACCAGCGGTTGTCAATCTGGGCTGCAGTATATTTTTTCTCGCGGATTCTCATGTGTCCAAACATATCTCTCAGCCGCACAATTTCAGATGTCTTCACTACTTTTTCCGCGAGGTGCGGAGGGATAAAAATTACGCCGCCATCACGTGCCAGGACTATATCACCAGGCATGACAGTAGCCTTACCAATACGTGTAGGCTGATTGATGCCAACCAGTGTCGTGTTCAATGCTCCGGGAACAGCAGGGTTGTTCAGGTGGTGAGAAGGGTGATACGACCTGAAATAGGAAGTGAATCCTTTGAATTCTTTCAGTCCGTTGATGTCACGAATGGCACCGTCATAAATAATTCCATTCCCTGAATTGGTGTAGATGGCCATGCCCACATTATCGCCAATAGTGGGCCCGTCTTCCTTTGCACCAAACTGATCCACGACGTACACATCGCCTTTCACCAGCATAGCTACTGTCCATGCATTCTGGGATTTGATTCTTCCATCTTTGTTATGTCCTCTATCATCGATCGCGCGGTGAATGTCGGGACGGCCCGGCATAAATATGGCGGTTACCGCACGGCCCACAAGCACGCTGTCGGGATTGATAGTCATCCATCCATCATCATACTGATGCCAGTAATTATCACCTTTCAAAGTAGCCCAGGCCTCTTCCAGAGTAACCAACTTCATTCTTTTTATGATGTTATCCGGTACTTTCGGGCGCCCATCAGAAAATCTCTCCCCTTTCCATTCCGGGGTGAGAAACAGCAATTCATCTTCTTAATTCTGTTGTGCTTGCGTCAGTATACCTCTGAACTCAAGCACAAGACTTCCGAATATTCGTTCCATCTTCTTCATGGTATTGTATTTAATTGTCCGTGGTTTACTTGTTATTT
>DAOMZK010000160.1:0-5933 GCA_035438035.1 Cyclobacteriaceae bacterium
AAATATCGGCAAGCTGGGCAAACCCAATGCTGCTGAAGAGATTGTAGATGAAATTGAAAAATTGATAGCGTGAAATTCAGCGACTACGATAGTATCTATTTCCTTGGTATCGGTGGCATCGGTATGAGTGCGCTTGCACGCTGGTTCAGACATAAGAATCTGCGTGTAGCGGGATATGATCGTACGCCGACACCATTGACGCATGAATTAATCGAAGAAGGGATGGAACTTCATTTCGACGATAAGGTCGAATTTATTCCGGGGTACCTCTCGAAAGAAAAGACATTGGTGATTTTTACACCGGCCATTCCAAAGGATCATGCTGAGTACAATTACCTGAAGGACCGGGGTTTTACAATTTTAAAGCGCTCTGAAGTGCTGGGGCTGATTTCAAAAGACTATCGCACCATTGGTGTAGCCGGAACACATGGTAAAACCACTACATCGTCTCTCATTGCGCATATCCTGAAATCGGCTGGGAAAAATATGGTGGGATTCCTGGGCGGCATCACATCAAATTATGATTCCAACCTCGTCATGCATGGCGAAGTGAATAAAGAGACAATCGTTGTAGCTGAGGCTGATGAATTTGACCGTTCATTCCTCAGACTTTTCCCGGATATGGCGGTGGTTACATCCGCTGACCCTGATCACCTGGATATTTATGGAGATCATGCGAGTATGCTGACTTCATTCAGGGACTTTATCAAACAGATCAATGAAAACGGGACGCTGGTGATTCATCATTCTGTTGAATCTTTAGCAGCTGTTAATCCCAAAATCAGTGAAAAAACGTATGGACTGAATCAGGGGCAATTTTTTGCCGGGAACCTCACCGCCGTAGACGGATTTTTTAAGTTCGATCTTCTTTCTTCTGATGGCGGGAAGAAGATTGAAAATATTGAGCTCGGTGTCCCTGGATTCCATAATGTTGAAAATGCCATTGCGGCCACGCTCATTGCCCGGGAAGCCGGTATAGATGATGCATCTATAAAGAGCGCGTTAGCTTCTTTCAAGGGCGTCAAGAGAAGATTTGAGTTTATTGTCCGGCAGGCGAGCAAGGTTTTTATTGACGACTACGCGCATCATCCGGCAGAAATTGAAGCTTTTCTAAAGTCATTAAGGGCCATGTATGCCGGTAAAAAGATCACGGTTGTATTTCAACCTCATCTCTACACCCGTACAAGGGATTTTGCCGATGGATTTGCAAAGAGTCTCAGCCTCGCCGATGAGCTGGTGCTGATGGACATCTATCCGGCGAGGGAACTGCCAATACCAGGTGTGACTTCTGATTTGATTTTTAAAAATGTTACCAGCCCCGTAAAAATAAGGAGCAGTAAGAAAGATTTGCTAACCAAGTTGTCATCCCTTCAGGTCGAAGTGATTGCAACCGTCGGTGCGGGCGACATCGACACTTTTGTGAAGCCCATAAAGGAAATTTTAACCAAGAAGCATGAAGGTTAAGATTAATATAAAGAAGGAAATTCAGATTGCGGCAGCGCTTATCGGATTGTCATTTCTCATTGCTTTCAGTGAGAAGAAGCAAGGTGGCGTGGTTTGTAAAAACATTGTCGTGCAGATTGAAAACATCACCGACAATCATTTCCTGGATGAAGCCGATGTACTTCACCTGGTGGAAACCAGCGGTGAGTCCATCAAAGGCACCGGCATTGACCGTATCAACCTGCGTGAAATTGAAAAAAAGCTAAGGCTTGACAAACACATCAAAGAGGCTGAATTGTACGGAGACCTGAAAGGAAACCTCATCGTCATGGTTGAATTGAGGAGACCGATAGCCCGGATAGTGCAGGAGGATGCGCCGGATGCCTATGTCGCTGAAGAAGGTGTGATCATGAGTACTTCCGACAAGTTTTCATCCCGCGTGATGATCCTCAGCGGGAAGTTCACTAAACAATTACTTGAAGCCGGCGACATGATGAAACTGGACGAGGGCAGAGAAATCATGGAGATGATTGAGTTTATCAATGAGGATCCATTCTGGAAGGCTCAGATCGCACAGATGGATCTGAATGCCAAAGGTGAGATCGTCATTTATCCCCAGATCACAGGGCAATTGGTAGAATTTGGCACCACCACAGGCTATGAAGACAAGCTGAAAAAATTGATGGTATTCTACAAGGAGATTTTACCCCAAAAGGGATGGACCAAATATGAAAGGGTTAACCTGAAATATGAAGGACAGATCATCACTGAATAAACCTATATATAAACACACTTTTTAAACAACCACTATAAAATTTTTTAAAATCATGGAAAAGGAAAAAATAGTAGTCGGCCTCGATATCGGAACCACGAAAATATGCGTGATCGTCGGCCGCAAAAACGAGTATGGCAAACTCGAAGTACTGGGCATGGGTAAAGCCGAGTCTGAGGGTGTCATCAAGGGTATTGTCACCAACATTGACAAGACCGTTTACGCCATTGAAAAGGCGGTAAAGGAAGCAAGCGATATGTCAGGTATTGATATCGGCGTGGTTAACGTCGGCATCGCGGGCCAGCACATCCGCAGTACCGTTCATCATGGCAGCATCACACGCTCTTCGAATGATGATGAAATCAGCATCGAAGATGTCAGCCGTCTTACCGAAGATATGTATCGTATCGTTATCCCTCCTGGCAGCGAGATCATTCATGTCATGCCACAGGATTATACGGTTGACTATGAGGAAGGCATAAAGGATCCGGTGGGAATGAGCGGTGTAAAGCTGGAGGCTGACTTTCATATTATCACCGCGCAGACCAGTGCAATCAACAACATCAACAAGTGTGTAAGAAGGGGAGGTCTTGAAATTGAGGACTTGATTCTTGATCCCCTTGCGTCCAGCCTGGCGGTATTGAGCGATGAAGAAAAGGAAGCCGGAGTTTGCCTGATTGATATCGGTGGTGGTACAACAGATGTGGCCATTTTTTATGACAATATCATCCGGCATACGTCCGTCATTCCTTTCGGAGGTAATATCCTTACCAATGACATCCAGACCGGCCTGATGGTGATGGCCAAACAGGCAGAGCAACTGAAGACAAAATTTGGAAAGGCCATCGCAGAAGAAGCCAACCCGAATGAGATAGTGTCTATCCCCGGCATACGCAATCGTGCCGCCAAGGAGATTTCGGTAAAGAATCTCTCCAACATCATACAGGCACGTATGGAGGAGATCATTGAAATGGTCCACACGGAAATTATCAGCAGCGGATTTGAAAACCGGTTGGCCGGCGGAATTGTGATCACCGGGGGTGGTGCTCAATTGAATAGTCTCAAGCACCTGGTAGAGTATATGACCGGCATGGACACCCGTATTGGATATCCGAACGAGCACCTCGGCAAGAGCAAGCTCGAAGCGGTGAAAAGCCCGATGTATGCCACTGCTGTGGGATTGGTGCTGGCAGGATTCAGGTCACTGGATGAGCGGGATGAACGCTACCGCGAAGCCAAAGAAAACCGTGCTGTGGTGAAAGTAAAAAAAGCCAGGCCGGCTTCTGATTTCTTCACGAGCATTCTCAATAAAACTAAAGGTCTTCTCATTGACGACCTGGACGGAAAAAACGAATACTAACCACTAAACAATAACGTCATGTTTCAACCCGGAACAACATACAAATTTGATCTGCCGAGGCATCACAAATCGATCATCAAGGTGATCGGTGTTGGTGGCGGCGGCAGCAACGCGGTAAATCACATGTACCGGCTCGGCATCAAGGATGTGGAGTTCATCGTGTGCAATACCGACTTGCAGGCATTGAACAGCAGTCCTGTGCCGAGCAAGTTGCAGATTGGTACCAACCTCACGGAAGGCCTCGGATGCGGAGCCAACCCTGAAGTAGGTCGTGCGGCAGCAGTAGAAAGCAAGGAACAAATCAGAGAAATGCTGGCGGGCACCAAGATGGTGTTTATCACGGCTGGCATGGGCGGCGGAACCGGAACGGGTGCTGCACCTGTGATTGCAAGAATCGCCAAAGACATGGATATTCTCACGGTCGGTATTGTGACCATGCCTTTTGGATTTGAAGGACGCAAGAAAATTGCACAGGCAGAAGCAGGCCTGGATGCCATGCGTTCCAACTGTGATACAGTCCTGGCCATTTTGAATGACCAACTCCGTGAGATGTTTGGAAATCTTTCCATCAGCCAGGCCTTCGGAGAAGCAGACGGAGTATTGACTACAGCGGCCAAGGGAATTGCGGAGATTATCACACTTGCAGGATATGTGAATGTTGACTTCCAGGATGTGCGCACCGTTATGCTCGACGCGGGTGCAGCGGTCATGGGGTCAGCCGAAACCAGCGGAGAAGATCGTGCGATTCGTGCAGCGCAGCACGCGCTGGCTTCACCGCTTCTGGACAACCGGGATATCATGGGAGCCAAGAAAATCCTGTTGTCCATCATCTCCGGTGAGGAAGCTGAACTCCAGATGGATGAACTCAGCCAGATCACGGAGTACATCCAGGAACAGGCCGGTGATAATTGCGAAGTCATCTTTGGTCATGGCGTAGACGGCATGTTGGGTGATAGCATCCGGGTGACCGTAATCGCAACAGGTTTTGCAGGAGAAGGAAGGTCGGCCGCACGGAAGCAGGAGGAGAAACGAATCCTTGACCTTGAAAAAAGCAACCTGATGGTCAATGAAATTCTGGACAATTCAGTCAACGAACAAAATCATGAGATCGAATTGAAGATTTCTGATGAGAGGATTTTTTCTGAACCGGTCGCTGAAGAGCCCTTTTTTGATTTTACTGAACCTGAACCCCTGGTTGAGCTGGAGGAAGAGATTCTCATTTACAATAAACCAGAAGAGACACCGGTAGTTCCGAAAGAGGAGGAGAAGCCCGTTGAAATAATTGCGGAAGTAAAGCCGCCGGAAGTCAAACAGGAGAAAAAACCGTTGCGCAAAGAAGAAACTCCTTTGCAGGAACGTAGTTATACGCTGAGTTTGTTTGATCAGGAGTCAGTGGTGGCAAAAAAGATGGAGGAGGATGAATCTTTCCGGGACGAAGAGGAAGATGACGACGATGATGACATCAGCAAATTGCAGAATCGCGAAGAGGATGAATTCGAAATCGGAAGAGAAGTTTCTGCCGATCAAATAATTAACGATGAAGGAATGATGGAAAGCAGAAAAACAAAGCAACGCCTGGAGCAACAGGCGAAGGAGCGCAGGGAAAAACTGAAGGCTTCCAAGAAGGCGGAGATGAGCAAGGAGGAGTTCAACGAAAAATGGACCCTGCCTGCCTACCTGAGAAGAGGTGTGAAAATGGAAAATGTGCCTCATTCCTCCGAAAGGTTCATTTCCAAGTACAATCTGAACGATGACAACAACTTGTTGGGCAACAACAAGTTTTTGCACGACAATGTGGACTGATATCATCCTTAACAAAAAAGTGAAAGGATGATCAAGACATGGCATTTCCGGCACGACTGGTTATTTACTCCATTCGTAGTGGTTGTTGGCTGTAAATATTTTTTTGCCGGTGCCGGAGTGCCTTCTTTTTGATCAGGATAGTTTTCGCAGTGATTAATTTTTCCTGCACCTGATCTGAGATTTTTTTAAGCTGAAAAAAGCCGGACGCTATGGTCCGGCTTTTTTATTTGGAAGCCCTTGTTATTCCTTTTGCATATCTTTATACCAGACCATTCAAACCATGTCGAAGCGCCTCATTTTTATTACATTCCCCATCATTCTTTTGGTAGGAATCTATTTTCTGGGTCCTGCTCCGGAAAAACCAAATTGGGATAAAACTATGCCGGTGGCGCCACAAGACCAGGATTCACTGGAAGCTTATGTGGCAAGGAACGAGGCTCAGCATAAACTTAAACTGGATAACCAGGCACGTATTATCTGGCTTGACTCACTGAGAAAGAAAACCGAATACAGTATTGTTTATCTGCATGGATTTCATGCAAGCCAGGAAGAAGG
>DAOMZK010000161.1:0-5926 GCA_035438035.1 Cyclobacteriaceae bacterium
TATGTACAGTGATGAAAGTCCTTTGTTGATGGGTTTCCAGGTTTTACCAGAATCATCTGTCCGGAATGCGCCTGCTGAAGAGATGGCCACAAAAATGCGATCCGGATTTTTCTTGTCCAGCAAGATCGTGTGTACTGCCATACCTCCCGCTCCTGGTGCCCATTTCTCACCCGTGCGATGACCGCGCAATCCTGAAAGTTCGGTCCAGTTTTTCCCTCCGTCGGTAGATTTGAAAATGGCAGCATCCTCTACGCCGGCAAATACCGTATCGGGATCCGTGAGTGACGGTTCCATGTGCCACACTCTTTTAAATTCCCAGGGATGCTGCGTACCATCATACCATTGATGCGTGGTGAGCGGTTTGCCCTTTCCGGTGACATCATAAGAAAATTTGTTGCTCTCGGTCACCGGCATTCCCTCCGCAGTGGAAGTGGGGTCACCCTCCTTGAACCCCGGCTGGAACCAGGTTTTGCCACCGTCATCCGAACGCTGAACGATTTGTCCAAACCATCCGCTGCTTTGGGAAGCATAAATACGGTTCGGGTCAGCTGGTGATCCTTTCATATGATATACCTCCCATCCGGCAAAAAATGGACCTTCGACGTTCCATTTCGCCCGATTGTAATCTGAGGTGAGGACAAAAGCACCTTTTTTTGTACCGACGAGTACACGGACTGATTTCATATAATTTCAATTAGAACTAAAAGTTAAAAAGTTTAAGGCGAAAAAATAAAGAGCACCCACTTATGCTGCTGACATAGGGTTGTCACTGCCGGTACTCATATTTGATTAACAAACAAAAAAATACAATGACAACACAACAAATCGCCGATCGGTTTAACGAACTGGCACAAAAAGGAGAATGGAACACTATTATAAATGAGTTGTTCAGCAAGGATGCCGTGAGCCTTGAGCCTGCAGACGCTATGGGTCTCAAATCCGTGAAAGGAATTGATGCCATTCTTGAAAAAGGTGAGCAGTGGAACCAGCAGATTGAAGAAATGCATGGTGGTTATACCAACGCACCCCAGGTTGCCGGCAAATTCTTCACTTGTACTATGGGCTTTGAAGCCACCATGAAAGGTCGCGGCCGTCTAAAAATGGATGAAGTGGCTCTTTACGAAGTGCAGAATGGAAAGATTGTAAAGGAACAGTTCTTTTTTTAGCTAAGCGTCAGGAGCCTGTCGGCCTTGCTCTGCCTAAGCGGCAACACAAAGGTGATACAGACAGGCTCTTCCTTCTTACCTTATCTTCCCTCTCAACCCCATCCAACTCCCACCATTATACACCTGATTGTACCCGCTCGCTTCCAGCAGACTTTTTGCTGCGCCACTTCTCATTCCGGAAGCACAGCAGGTAATGATAGGCTTTTGCTTGTCCTTTAGTTGATGGAGATTGTCGCGGAGGCGGTCGACAGAAATATTTACAGCGCCTTCAATGTGTCCGCTGGCAAATTCACCTTTCGTGCGAACATCCAGGATGATGGCACCATCTTTCACCAGTTGAGCGTAGTCCGCTGAGGGACCTATGCCCAATACTTTCTTAATTGAATCGATCATCTTATTGATTTATTTTTTTAGGAAAACCCAGCACAGCGCCCATGGCCGCACCATAAAGGGTGGAATTCAAAGGATTGGAGGTGATGGGACAAGCACCAGAAGTACATCCCACAAACTTCCAGTAGAAATAACCCGCAAGGCTTCCCAGCAGGATGCCCGCCGTCATGGGAGCGTATTTCTTAAGAGCCTGCATTGGATTTCTTTTTCAAAGTGCTGATGCCAAATGGGGCATACAGCGGACAAAAACTGATAAAACTGGTGGCGAGAAACACCACCGAGAGAACGATGAGAATGATGCCGACAATGCCGGTAATGTTACCGGTGAAGTAGAGTGCGGCCATAATGATCGCAAGAACCGACCGGATGCTGCGATCCAAAGAACCCATGTTTTTCTTCATATCCTTGATGTTTAATGTAAAGTTCACCCTCTGCCTACTCGTTTATTGTGACCTGTGTCACATAAGCGTAATTTTATTTCGACTGAGTTTAATCTGCCCCTGGTTTTCCATTTGTTTGACTATTCTGGATATCACTTCACGGGATGAACCCAGCTCATCAGCGATCTGCTGATGCGTGATGATGAGTTCGGAGGTCTTGAGTAATTCTGCTTTCTGGCGCAGCAAAAGCAGAACCCGTTCATCAAGCCTGCGGAAAGCAATTGCATTGACGACGGACAGCAACTCCTCAAATCGCTTGTGATAGAGTTTGAAGATAAAATCTGTCCATTCCGGAAATTCCCTTATCCACTCGCCGGCTTTCTCCACGGGTATGAGCAGGATTTCTGTCTCCTCCTCTGTTTCTGCACTTACTTTGCTGGCTTCATGATGGATGCCTCCCAGAAAGGACATGATGCAGGACTCACCCGGCCGGATGTAATACAGCAGAATTTCCTGCCCGTTTTCATCCGTGCGCATCACGCGCAGACTGCCCTTTAACACGATGGGAATCCGGGTGATGTGTTGTGCTTCGCCCAGTATCCTGGTGTTGGCCGGGAAACTCTGCACTGAGCCGTAGGCTTTCACCTGGTCTTTCAGTCCTGCGTGAAACAAGTTCGTTTGCATAGGGTACGAATTTCGCTCCTTTTAAGCGAGCTACCACAAAAACATTCAAACGCAAAGATGATTTACGTCAGGATTAATTCCGGGAACGGCCACCTTGCAGGAAGAAAGGAAAAATTTAAAATGACAACAGGGAATAATACAGCCGTATGCGTTGTCTAAATCATTAGAACGGATTGCATGATATGAGTAATGAACTTAAAAAAGCAGACGAAGAGCAGAACATTCAGGAACTGGTCGGAGATTTGGAGGAGCGGCTCAGGAAGAAACAGGGAGACCTCGTCCAGGCAAGACTCCGTCTGCAACGGGCAAAGCACAACATCCACCGGCTAAAAAAGATTATTACCGTTCAGCGGGATCTGCTGCTCAAACTTTATCACTGACGTAAATTTTATTTCTTATTGAAAATCCCTGCCTTCGCCATCGCTTCTGCCATGACTGTAGAGAAATCACTTGAGGCGGCCGCAAGGTTGGCGGGATTAAATGTTTCGGATTGTGCCGACCATACCAGCCTGGAGGTTTTGGCATCGTATACATTGCTTTGCACGAAATAGGTTTTGTCCGTTTCGTAATATCCTGGCGTGGTGTAAGTGGTAGAGGCATCGGCGTAATAGCCTCCGAATGATCCATAACTCCCGGCCGGCAGCGCTCCACCTCTCGCGGGATTATAGTATCCTGTGCCAACACCTACGGCCACAGGTTGTGAAGAATTCGCGCCCGGCACATACCGCTCCTCTTCAGTATGCCTGACCACTACAATGGTAATGATGGCGTCATGACCGAGGGCCTGTATTTTTTCCACTGCAACTTTCTTCTCTTCCGGTGTCTCTAATTTTTCCGCGGGTGAAAAAACCGACAGGCTTTGAGAGACTTTCACGCCTTCTTTCTTCAGTTTCCTGGAGATATCATTCTCAAGGGTGGACCGGACAGGAAGGTTTTTGCTTAACACCACCACAAAGAAGTCGTTGTATTTTGAAGATTCCGGGGCCTTCCACGAGCCTGTGATTGTAGTGGCAGCAGTAGTTGAACAGGATTCAAGCGCAGAAAAGCAAACGAAAAGAAATGCGGAATGAAATAGGGTTAGCAGCGGTAGGTAAGGAGTTTTAACTTTCATTTTCTCGAAATTTAAATTCAGAATTTCAAAACAAAGCCGACTTACTTCGCCACATTCTCCATCTCCATCACCCCGCCCAACTTCCCCTTTAGCGTCGCGATATCTCCCTTGAGATCATATTCCTTTCCACCCGTCCTGACGATAATGCCTACCGCACCAATTTTGCCTGCGACGACCTTCTGGTAAACGGTGTACTCGGCAGATGCATTCCTGAATATTAATTCATTTCGGGAGGCGCTGAGTGTAAAGTCCTGTCCCTCGTTGCCTTCCGTTGCCGGAAAATTAAATTCAACCTTGTTGTTCCCTTTGACCAGAGCATACATAAGCGATCTGTCGTTTGTGCTAAAAAGCATTACTTTCTTCTTGTTGCTGGACAGCAGAAATGACATCACAGGCTCATCTGAGAACATCAGTGTCTTGTCCGTGGTCTCGGTCTTCTTTCCCTCTTTCCATTCGCGGGTAGTCACGGTAGTAAAGGCTTCGGTGATTTCCTCTTCCGAATATTTGACCTCGGAAGGCTTGCCGTCTTTGACTGCGTACAGTGCAGACGCATGAATGCAGCAGCCTCCGCTGCTCGTCGTACTGATGGTCTTTTTTACGGGGTCAAGCGTATAATTGCCCTGGGATGCCTGGATGATATCGGTGAATACATCATCTTTTTTAAATGCATTGTCCTTAAAGAGGAAGACCATGTATGCCGGTCCTTTCGAGGAAATAAATTCCTGGATGCCCAGATCCTTGACTCCGTCAAAATTAAAATCATCATACACAACGACCGACTGATCCTTGTACTTCATCGTTTTTTGTCCTGGTTTTAACCCGAAGTCAAACTGACCCCCCTCCACTTTGAGCAGGCTGACATTATCTCCCTTTCTCAAAATGGACGCTAGCCCATTCCCATCCTTGTCGATGGTTAATTTTGCATAATATTTATCCGAAAGATCGTTGATTAAAAATTCCGACTGACTCCGGGCATTTGTCAGGGCAATTGAAAAAATATACACCAAAATGATTTTATTCATAGCCCTAATATGGCAAAACGAATGAGGAATTACGAATGACGGGTGTTTTCAAACCTGCTTCTCTTCTCCCCGAATATCCAATCCCAGTTCTGAAGTGGATCCCACCAATGAGGGAACTCCAAACTTCAACATTCAGTATTCAGCATTCAAACCCTTCTTGCCCCAGGCCGGTTCGATTTAAAAATGCCAAAACCTCATCGTTACCCATTCCATCACTCGGTCTTTACGCAGGCAAGTATTACGTTTGTGTATGACACTGCCGGAGATAGAAAGACTTTTTGCCCAGGGAAGATACCTTGAGGTTCGCCTGGCGACGGAGCAGGCTGCTCAAATGGATGATCACCAGCGCGAGAAGCAACTCTATGCCCTGACGCTGTCAAAATCAGGCGCCGCGGGGACCGCAGAAAAATTCTTCCGAAAAGTGTATGAGGTCGCACCCCAAAATCCTGAAAACGCCGGAATCATGGGCGGAATTTTAAAAGAACTTTTCCGCTATACGCGCGAACAGCATTACGCGGTGGAAGCCCGCAAAATTTACCTTGACAATTTTAATGTCACAGCAAACTACTATACTGGAATAAATGCTGCCGCCATGCACGCTGTCACCGGAAGCATGGGCGCCGCCCGTGACATTGCAAGAAATTTGATTTCCGGACTGCAACCCTCCACAACTGACTTCTGGGAGATCGTGACGCTCGCAGAAGCGAAGCTGTTGCTCAAACAAACCGCCGAGGCCATTGAATTGTACAACGCCGGTCGAAAACTGGCAGGACAGGATTGGGGAAAGGTGAATAGTGTGTTTAAACAGCTCTGGCTGCTGAACCATTATTTTACGGTTCCCCGGATCATCATAAAGGCGTTCAGTCCACCCAACGTGGCGGCGTTCGTTGGGCACATGATCGACAAGGTGGGTGCCCGCACCCGGTTTCCTGAATCGATTGCCTCAGAAATAAAAATCCAGATTCAGGAGCGAATTCAACTGCTGAACATCCAAATCGGGTATTGCTCGCTGGCCTGCGGCGGCGACATCTTATTCGCCGAAGCACTGACCGAATCGCTTGGTGATGTCAACATCATTCTTCCCTTCCCGAAAGAAGATTTCCTTGAAACCAGCGTACGATTTGCGGGAGAAAGCTGGGTTCAACGTTTTGAAGCACTGGAAAAAAAATGGCC
>DAOMZK010000162.1:0-5917 GCA_035438035.1 Cyclobacteriaceae bacterium
TAATTTTTAAAAAATCCGGCAATGGATTTAGCGGTACCGCTTCCGGCGGCCGCCTGCCAGAAGCTGTGGAGCTACAAGATGTATCACTCGACGGAACTTCTCTCAGTTTTAATTATTCAATCTCTTTCGGTTCCAACACTTTTAAGGTGGAAGTAACCGCCACAATTGACGGAAGTACATTCAAGGGCACTGCGACTGCCGGCCAGTTTGGCTCCTTCCCGATAGATGGAACAAAAGATCCCCAACAGTAAGATTTTAAAAGACACTATATGAAAAAGATATTGCTCATAGTAATAATAAGCTGTCTCGGAATGCATGCCGGCGCCCAGGTCGAAAAAGGAAGTATGCTGATTAAAAACGGCACTGTGCTTACCATTACAAAAGGGACCCTCGAAGGTGCTGACGTTTTGGTGAGAGACGGCAAGATCATACAGATCGGAAAAAATATTGCGGCTCCTGCCGGAATCAAAGTGATTGATGCCACGGGATTGTATGTGATGCCGGGTATTATCGATGCACACTCACACATCGCACTGGATGCCATCAATGAAGGAACAAATGCCATTACACCGGAAGTGTTTACCGGTGATGCTTTGAATCCTTTTGACATTGCGATTTATCGCGCGCTGGCAGGAGGAACGACTATAGCCCATGCTCTTCACGGCTCAGCCAACTCCATCGGCGGGCAGTCTCAAACCATCAAACTACGTTATGGAACCTATGACCCCGAAGCATTGAAAATGGAGGGAGCCCCGCGCACCATCAAGTTTGCGCTGGGTGAAAATCCCACCGGTATTGGCAGAAGAAATAATCTCAAGCCGTCAACCCGGATGGGCGTTGAGTTTATCATCCGCCAGGCATTCTCGGAAGCAAAAGAATACGATGCCAAATGGGAGGCTTACAATAAAAACAAACTTGTAAAAGGATTCCGCGGTGCGCCGCCGGAATACAGTTTGAGACTGCAGACACTGGTGGACCTGTTGCATGGAAAAATAATTCTTCATTGCCACAGCTACCGCGCAGATGAAATTCAGATGATGCTGAAGGTCTGCAAGGATTTTGGAATCACCAAGCTCGTATTCCAGCACGTAAACGAAGGCTTCAAGGTTGCTCCTGAACTGGCTGCCCAGGGTGCAATGGCTTCCGTGTTTTCTGATTGGTGGAATTATAAACTGGAAGTCTACTATTCCAGCGCATACAACGCCACGATCCTCGTGCGCAACGGAGTCACCACTTCAATCAATTCTGATTCTGATGATTTGATCAGGCATTTGTATCATGAAGCAGCGAAGACACAGAAATATGGCGGACTGAGTGATGATGAGGCGCTTTCGCTGATCACCATCAACCCGGCCAAACAGTTGGGGATTGAAAACCGTGTGGGGTCGCTCGAAGCAGGAAAAGATGCGGACATTGCGATTTTCAAAAATCACCCGCTCTCGATTTACACAGTGCCGCAGATGTCCATCGTGGACGGAATTGTGCGATTTGATCGCGAAAAAGATCAGTCTGATATGCGACTCATGCCCGACCCAAAAGAAAACATTGACGTTACCATTTTCAAGACCGATCACAATCACGACAAATGCATGCAGGATGCAGAATTTTTATTTGGTTCAACAGAGAATAAATAATTGAGGCGATGAGAAAGATTCAAACAATATATGGAATACTGGTGTCTGCAGTTTGCATGATGGTTATCCACGTACAAGCACAGAATCCAAAAGCAAAATCCGGAACCTTTGCCCTGACCAATGCCACCATTGAAACGGTGACAAAAGGAACGATTAACGGGACGGTGGTGATCAGCAATGGTAAAATCACCGCAGTGGGATCCAATATTACCATACCAGCTGGCGCGGAAGTAATCAACTGCTCCGGCATGCGGATTTATCCCGGCATGATTGACAGCGGAACGAAAATCGGTTTGCTGGAAGTCGGGGCCATACCCCAGGCATCCGATGAGAGAGAAAACGGAGAACTGATTCCCCAGATGAAGGCTTTGACCGCTGTGAATCCCAACTCAACCATGATTCCTGTTACCAGGATCAGCGGCGTCACCACCGCGATCACTTATCCTGAAGGAGGGCTTGTTCCGGGCACAGCGGCACTGATTAACTTGTTCGGCTATACGCCCGACCAGATGTACGCCGGATTCGAAGGTGTGGTAGTTAATTTTCCAAACACCGGGCGGAGGGGAAATTTTGACCGGCGTTCTGATGATGATATCAAGAAGGCGGTGGAGAAATCACTGAAGCAACTCAATGATCTCTGGGACAAAGCGGTTCAATATCACAAGCTGGATTCTGCCACAAAAGGCAAAGGCGTCACTTATTATCCTGAGATGATAGCCATGGTTCCTGTTGTGCGCGGTGCGGTTCCGTTGTTAATCGAAGTCAATACTCAAAAAGATATTCAGTCTGCATTGAAGTGGGTGAAGGAAAAGAAAGTGAAGAAAGTGGTATTTACCGGCGTCGCGGAAGGATGGCGGGAAGCTGAAAACATTGCGAAAGCCAATATTCCCGTGATTACCGGACCGGTGATAGGATTACCGACAAGAAGTTCAGATAAGTACGATGCGGCTTATGCGAATGCAAGTATGATGAAGACTGCAGGGGTGAAAGTTGCACTGCGTTCAAATGATGATGGCAATGGAAATTACAGGAACCTGCCTTACCATGCCGGCTTTGCCGCAACGTATGGCATGACCAGGGAGGACGCACTCAAGGCCATAACCATTGTTCCTGCAGAGATGTTTGGTGTGGGTGACAAACTTGGATCCATCGAAGTTGGTAAAGTGGCCAACCTGTTCGTATGCAACGGAGACATTTTCGAAACCAAGACCCAGGTGAGTCATGTCTTCATCAGTGGATTTCAGATACCCATGCAGAGCCGGCAAACCCTGCTCTATGATGAGTTCTTGAAAAGGGAACCTGGAGTTGTAGAGAAGAAGGAAGAAATAAAAGGTGGAAAAATTGATGTGGGGAAGAATTAATGGGAGAAGGGGAAGAGGAGAAGCGTGCTTGTTAAGGAGTTGTAGCGTTGCCCGCCGAATCTCTTTCGGCGAAGGAGGGTCAGGTTGAGCTCCGTCAAAGCCAAGGATTAACACTACAAACTGTATAGCCGGGTCAGGAATATTTGCTTAACCTGTATAGCTATTTTAGGACAAGACAAGGACAAAACAAGGACAAGACAGCCTAACGCTGGCCTGTCGCTGGCCTTGTTCACCTTGGTTGACCCTTCATTGACCGTTAGTTTTACCCTTCGTTGATTGCTGGCTCACCCTTGAATTGCCAACCATCACGTTTCGAAGGCCCAATCGTAAATTCTCTAAACTTTTTAACCCTAATTAACATCTCATGGGGTAACCAGATCGGGTTCCGGCCGTATGGTAAATAATTAAACATATCCTATGCTTAAGAATCTATTCAAAATCACCTTCCGTAACCTCCGAAAGGACAAAGGATACAGCACTATCAATATTCTCGGGCTTACGATCGGGATAACCTGTTCCCTCTTTTTATTCATGTACATCCTGGACGAACTCAGCTATGACCGGTATCACAAGAATGCAAACGACATCTACCGTGTTGTTTCCAACATTAAGGAACCGGACAATGCATTTACCTGGGCTGTGGCACAGATGCCATTGGGTGACGAACTACGGGACAATTATCCTGAAGTAAAAAATGTAGTAAGGTTTTTCAGCATGTCACGTGACCTGTTTAAAACAGGAGACAAGGAGTTTTACGAAACAGATTTCTTTTTCACCGACTCCACGGTGTTTGATATGTTTTCGTATGAATTTATTGCGGGGGATCCTGCGACTGCACTGGATCTTCCCCACTCCATAGTACTTACAGAAGCAATCGCAAAAAATATTTCGCCACACCACAGGAAGCGTTGAACCAGTCGCTGCATGCCGAGCGGCGCAACGAGGAGTTCAAAATCACCGGTATTATCAGGGACGTTCCTCTCAATTCGCATTTCAGATTTCAAGCACTTATCTCCAGGAGCACCCGGCCTGAGTTCCAGGGAAGCTGGGGAAACTTCGGTGTCGCCACCTACATTCAGTTACCTCCCGGGTACGATCTTTCAAAGATGTACACCAGCCTGGACAAGGTGATAAAGGAAAAGGTGAATCCGATTTTTGAAAAGGTCAATATCAAAATTGCCTATGAGATGCAGCGCATCACCGACATTCACCTTCATTCCAAAATCCAGGAAGAGGCAGAAGAGGGCGGCGACATTTCCTACATCTACATTTTCGGCGCAGTGGCCGCATTCATGCTGGTCATCGCCTGCATCAACTACATGAATCTTGCTACAGCGCGTTCGACCAATCGTGCGAAAGAAGTCGGCTTGAGAAAGGTAATGGGGTCCCAACGCGGACAGCTCGTAGCCCAGTTCCTTACCGAATCGGTGGTAGTGGCAATTATTTCATTGTTGTTGGCCATGCTACTGATCTACCTCTTGCTTCCGGCATTTAATACGTTGGCAAACAAGCAACTTCCCTTCTCATCCCTCTTTCAACCTTACATTATCATGAGCCTTGTGGCCATTGTAATGTTTACCGGTATCGTGGGCGGAAGTTATCCTGCTCTTTACCTCTCCGGGTTCAACCCGGTCAATGTGCTGAAAGGCAAGCTTTCTTCCCGTGGCGGGAATTCGGCGTTCAGAAAAACACTCGTGGTGGTCCAATTCGGACTGAGTATTTTCATGCTGATCAGTACCTTGATTGTTTTTGATCAACTCCAGTTTTTGCGTGACAAGGACCTGGGCTTTGAAAAGGAAAATATAATCCGGCTGAATTTGAGTAACAAAGAAATGAGGGACAAGGGCGAAGCCCTTGCAGAAAAATTGCGTCAGCTTTCTGAGGTGGTGGCAGTAGGCCGGGCTGATGCTACACCCGGCAGTGGCATCGGCAAGCTTCTTTTTAAAGTTGAGGATGCCGAAGGAAAAATGGTTGACCGTGGTGTGGATTTGTTCGGAGCCGATTATGATTACGTAAACACCATGGGAATGAAAATTGTGAATGGGAGAAATTTTTCCAAAGACAATCCGGGTGACACCTTGTATTCTGTCTTGGTGAATGAGAGTATGGTCGCCCGTATGGGATGGAAGGATCCGCTGGGTCGTAAATTTCAATCCGGTGGCCCAAAAGGACCTATTGATCAACTGGTGGTGGGCGTGATAAAGGATTACAATCAGAATTCGCTTTATGATCCCATCGAACCCCTCATTGTTGTTCTGGATCGCAATACCAATTTTGTTTTCGTGCGACTGGCGAAAGGCGATGTCAAATCCTCCATGAAGGCGGTCGAGAAAGTATGGCAGGAAATCTACCAGGGTAGAGCATTTGAATATACTTTCCTGGATGAAGACCTCGACTCGCAATACAAAGCCGATCAGAAACGGAGTCAGATTTTTACCGCATTTTCCGGTTTAACGGTCATGATCGCATGCCTCGGACTGCTGGGACTGGCTGCCTATTCAACTGAACAGCGAACACAGGAGATCGGTATTCGCAAAGTGATAGGTGCGAGTGTCAGCGGACTGGTAATGTTGGTTTCAAGAGAATTTTTTCTCTGGGTCGGAATCGGGATGCTGCTGGCAATCCCCGCAGCCTGGTATTTTACTGAACAGTGGTTGCAGAATTTTGCTTACCGCATTGATTTGGGAGGCGAATGGCCCACATTTATTCTGGCTGCATTGCTGGCCTTCGTCATCACGCTGATAACAGTAGGTTATCATGTGATCCGGGCGGCCGTGGCTAATCCCGTTAGATCCCTTAGAAGTGAGTAAGGAGTGAAGAAGTGAAGGAGAAGAAGTTGTGAAGTTGAGAAGGTATGCCTTGACCCTGGAGGGGTCGAACAAAATGATTCAGAGTGTGGTCCTTTCACATGCAGGTTGCATG